>NZ_JBYSZI010000039.1:46800-70815 GCF_058787075.1 Cupriavidus sp. FW305-46 | reverse complement strand
CCCCCATCATGTCCAGCCAGACCGCCCCCGAAATCATCCCCGTCGCCCCCGGCACGCCCGAAAAGCCCTACTTCGGCATCGACGTGCCGCTGATGCGCTATTTCGGCCTGCAACCGGTTCAGATCGAGGAGGGCCTGTGCCGCACGCGGCTGCCGGCGCACCCGTCGCTGGTCAACAGCCGTGGCGATGTGCATGGCGGCACGCTGATGGCGACGCTGGACTTCACCCTGAGCGGAGCCGCGCGCTCGCATGCGCCGCTGGAAACCGGCGTGATCACGATCGACATGTCCACGCATTTCCTGGCGGCAGCGCGCGGCGAGCTGACGCTGGAGGCGCGCTGCCTGCGCCGCGGCGCGCGCATTGCATTCTGCGAGGGCGAGGTCAAGGATGCTGCCGGCACCGTGGTGTGCGTGGCGCGGGCCGCATTCAAGCTGGTGCCGCTGTCCGCCGGCGGCAACTGACCCTGGCGTCGGCCTGGCCGCTCAGTCCTGCAGCGGCCGGTACACCTGTTCGAAGCGTGCGCGCTCGGTGATGCCATAGTCGCCGGGCGCGTATTGCATCAGCCAGTCGCCCGGCTTGCCGTGCAGCACGTCGCCGCCGGCGCTGCGCGCGATGCTGAAGGCCTCGTGCATTTCGCGCGCCAGTACCGGGATCGGCTTGTTGCGGTAGGCGCCGTCCTGGCCGTGCGCCAGCGGCGGCACGGCCTCGTGTTTGGGGTCGAAGCGGTCGCGCGAGACGCACCAGCGGTCGCCGCCGCGGCTGGTGATCAGCGCATCGCCAGGCTGGTAGCGGTTGGGTCCCTCGCGGCTGATCAGCTCGCCGGGTTCGGTGGCGAACACCACGTCGACAACTTCATGCTTGAGGTAGAACGCGGCAGCCGGGTCGCTGCGCAGGTCGATATCGGCCAGCATCGGCATGTCCGTCAACCCAGCGCGCGCGGCGCGAACAAATGGTTCAGCGGGCCGTTGCCGGCACCCAGCCGCAGCCCCGCGCCCGCCGCGATGGCCTGCGCCACGTAGTCCAGCGCCGTGCCCACCGCCGCCTCCAGCGCATCGCCGCGCGCAAGCTGAGCGGCAATCGCGGCGGCCAGCGTGCAGCCGGTGCCGTGCAGGTTACGGGTATCGACACGCGGATGCGTGAACACGCGCATGCTGCCGTCGGCCAGCATCAGCAGGTCATCCAGGCCGTCGGCGGCGGCACCGTCTTCCAGGTGGCCACCCTTGAGCAGCACCGCGGGGCAGCCCATCGCGATCAGGTCGGCGGCGGCCTGTTCCATCTCCGCACGGCGCGTGATCCTGCGGCCCAGCAGGTAGGAAGCCTCGGGCAGGTTGGGCGTGACCAGCAGCGCGCGCGGGAACAGCAGCCGCACCATCGCCTGCGTGGTGGCGTCATCGGACAGCGTCGCGCCCGAGGTCGAGATCATCACCGGGTCCACCACCAGCTTGCGGATGGCGTGCCGGTCCGCCGCCGCGGCCACCGCCTCGACGATGGCGGCGGTGCCCAGCATGCCGGTCTTGGCCGCGTCCACGCCGATATCGCTGGCCACGGCATCGATCTGCGCGGCCACCATGTCGGCGGGAATGGCGTGCACGCCGGTCACGCCCAGCGTGTTCTGCGCGGTGATCGCGGTGATGGCGCTCATGCCAAAGCAGCCCAGCGCGGAAAAGGTCTTCAGGTCGGCCTGGATGCCGGCGCCGCCGCCGGAGTCGGAACCGGCGATGGTCAGGGTACGGGGTGGCGTTGGGATCATCTGTGCAGGAATCGGAGGGAGCCGGTGCGCAAGGCGCCCGGGCACGCTACAATACCGCCACTCCGAGGAGCGTTGCAACGGATGGCGGCCTGCGAAGCACATCGCGCGGCCGGCGGCACAGCCGCCCCATGCCATCCGCCAGGCTCGGACTGTCTTCAACGGCGCTCGCTGATCCGTGGTCCGCACGGAGGCGAGTCGACCTATCCGCGTGCTTTGCATGTGCCCTTGCGCCATGCCACGGCTGCCAGATTCCCCGTACTCGTCACCTGCGTGCCACTCTTCACCGGGAGTGAAACATGAACGCTGTGACCGACCTGAAGCAAGACTACCTCGTCGCCGACATCAACCTGGCCGGCTGGGGCCGCAAGGAAATCGCCATTGCCGAGACCGAGATGCCCGGCCTGATGGCGATCCGCGACGAATTCGCCGCGGCGCAGCCGCTCAAGGGCGCGCGCATTGCCGGCTCGCTGCACATGACGATCCAGACCGCCGTGCTGATCGAGACGCTCAAGGCACTGGGCGCCGACGTGCGCTGGGCCTCGTGCAATATCTTCTCGACCCAGGACCACGCCGCTGCCGCGATCGCCGCCGGCGGCACGCCCGTGTTCGCGTTCAAGGGCGAATCGCTGAAGGAATACTGGGACTTCACCCACCGCATCTTCGACTGGGCGGATGGCGGCACCCCCAACATGATCCTGGATGACGGCGGCGACGCCACGTTGCTGCTGCACCTGGGCGCGCGTGCCGAGAAGGACGAGTCGGTGATCGCCAAGGCCACCAGCGAAGAAGAAACCTACCTGTTCGCCGCGATCAAGGAAAAGCTGGCCAAGGACCCGAGCTGGTACAGCCGCAACCTGGCAGCCATCCGCGGCGTGACCGAGGAAACCACCACCGGCGTGCACCGCCTGTACCAGATGGCCCAGAAGGGCGAACTGCGCTTCCCGGCCATCAACGTCAACGACTCGGTGACCAAGAGCAAGTTCGACAACCTGTACGGCTGCCGCGAGTCGCTGGTGGACGGCATCAAGCGCGCCACCGACGTGATGATCGCCGGCAAGGTTGCCATCGTGGCCGGCTACGGCGACG
Source organism: Cupriavidus sp. FW305-46 (assembly GCF_058787075.1). Classification (NCBI taxonomy): domain Bacteria; kingdom Pseudomonadati; phylum Pseudomonadota; class Betaproteobacteria; order Burkholderiales; family Burkholderiaceae; genus Cupriavidus; species Cupriavidus sp. FW305-46. The sequence continues at coordinate 67,979 of NZ_JBYSZI010000039.1, read as the reverse complement.
TGGGCAAGGGCAGCGCACAGGCGCTGCGCGCGCTGTCGGCCCAGGTGTGGGTGACCGAGATCGATCCGATCTGCGCGCTGCAGGCCGCGATGGAAGGCTACCGCGTGGTGACCATGGACTACGCCGCCGAGCATGGCGATATCTTCGTCACCTGCACCGGCAACTACCATGTCATCACCCATGACCACATGGCGAAGATGAAGGACCAGGCCATCGTCTGCAATATCGGCCACTTCGACAACGAGATCGACATCGCCTCGATCGAGAAGTACGAATGGGATGAGATCAAACCGCAGGTCGATCACGTCAAGTTCCCGGACGGCAAGAAGCTGATCATCCTGGCCAAGGGCCGCCTGGTGAACCTGGGCTGCGCCACCGGCCACCCGTCGTACGTGATGAGCAGCTCGTTCGCCAACCAGACCATCGCCCAGATCGAACTCTGGCAGGAACGCGACAGCGGCAAGTACCCGGTCGGCGTCTACACGCTGCCCAAGCACCTGGACGAGAAGGTGGCGCGCCTGCAGCTGCGCAAGCTGAACGCGCAGCTGACCGAGCTGACCGAACAGCAGGCCGCGTACATCGGCGTGAAGAAGGAAGGCCCGTACAAGGCCGACCACTACCGCTACTGATCCACACAGGAAGGCAGGGCTCCCCCTCCCGCTTGCGGGAGAGGGGGAGAAACCACATTCAAGGAGCCGTCATGAGATTACTGGTCGTCTGGATCATCAACGCTGTTGCGCTGTTCGTGCTGCCGTACATCATCTCGTCGATCCACATCCAGAGCTTTGGCTCGGCGATGCTGGCGGCGCTGGTGCTGGGCCTGGTCAATACGCTGATCCGTCCGATCCTGGTGATCCTGACGCTGCCGGTCACGCTGCTGACGCTGGGGCTGTTTATCTTCGTCATCAACGCGCTGCTGTTCCTGTTTGTCGGCAACCTGCTGTCGGGCTTTACCGTCGGCGGTTTCTGGGCGGCCCTGCTGGGCTCCATCCTGTACAGCGTGATCTCGTGGCTGCTGGCCAGCCTGCTGCTGGGCGAACGCACCGCCTGACGCGGCCTGCACTGACACGAATCCCATACCGCGCGCCGCGCCAACGCGGCGCGCCACCATTATGCAAGACCGCTACTTCAGCTTTGAATTCTTCCCGCCCAAGACGGCGGAGGGCACGGAGAAACTGCGCAACACGCGTGCGCAGCTGGCCCCGCTCAAGCCCAAGTACATCTCGGTGACGTTCGGCGCCGGCGGCACCACGCAGCAGGGCACGCTGGACGCGGTGCTGGAAATCCAGCGCGAAGGCATCGAGGCCGCGCCGCACCTGTCGTGCGTGGGCTCGTCGCGCGAGAGCATCCGCGCGATCCTGCAGCAGTACCGCGAGGGCGGCATCCGCCATATCGTCGCCCTGCGCGGCGACATGCCCTCGGGCATGGGCGAGATCGGCGAGTTCCGCTACGCCAACGAACTGGTCGAGTTCATCCGCGCCGAGACCGGCGACTGGTTCAACATCGAGGTCGCGGCCTACCCCGAGTACCACCCTCAGGCCAAGTCCCCGCGCCACGATCTGGACAACTTCGTGCGCAAGGTCAGGGCCGGCGCCGACTCCGCCATCACGCAGTACTTCTACAACGCCGACGCCTACTTCCGCTTTGTCGACGATGTGCGGGCGCAGGGCGTGGAGGTGCCGATCGTGCCGGGCATCATGCCGATCACCAACTACTCGCAGCTGATGCGCTTCTCCGAGATGTGCGGCGCCGAAGTGCCGCGCTGGGTGGCCAAGCGGCTGGAGAGCTTCGGCGACGACCGCGAATCGATCCGCGCCTTCGGCCTGGACGTGGTCACCGCGCTGTGCGAGCGCCTGCTCGCCGCGGGCGTGCCGGGCCTGCACTTCTACACGCTCAATGCCGCCGGCGCCACCAAGGCGATCTGGCAGCGCCTGAAGCTGTAAAGCCCGCCATGGCCACGCGCCGCCCCGATCCCTTCATCGAACATCTGCTCGAGCTGATGGGGCCGCTGGCGGCGCGCATCGGTCCCATTGCGGCCAAGCGCATGTTTGGCGGCCATGGCCTGTTCTATGACGGGCTGATGTTTGCGCTGGTGTCGGGAGGCACCTGCTACCTGAAGGCGGATGACGCCACGCGCGGCAAGTTCGAGGCCGAGGGCAGCGAGCCCTTTCGCTACCAGTCGGCAAAGCGCGAGGTCACCATGCGCCACTACCTGAGCCTGCCGCCGGCGGCGCTGGAATCGCCCGGCGCGATGACGCCCTGGGCGAAGCTGGCGGTGGAGGCGGCGCTGCGGCTGGGGAACGCGGGCTGAGTGTTTGCTTCCCTCTCCCGCGTGCGGGAGAGGGGAGCCTGCTGCGGGCGCTTGTGGTGCTCCCACGATGCCTGCGATCGGTGCCATACTCGGCACCATGGTCACCGCCACCTTCCGCTTCTACGAGGAACTGAACGACTTCCTCGCGCCGGACCAGCGCCGGCGTGACCTGTCCTGCGCCTGCGCGCGCGCCGCCACGGTCAAGCACATGATCGAGGCGCTGGGCGTGCCGCATACCGAAGTCGAGCTGATCCTGGTCAATGGCGAATCGTCCGGGTTCGAGCGGCAGCTGTGCGATGGCGACCGGGTCTCGGTCTATCCCAAGTTCGAACGGCTCGACGTGTCCCCGCTGCTGCGGGTACGCGAGCAGCCGCTGCGGGTGATGCGCTTTGTCGCCGACGCGCACCTGGGCGGCCTGGCGCACCTGCTGCGCATGACCGGCTTCGACACCCTCTACGACAACCATTTCGAAGACAGCGAGATCGAGCGCATCGCCGTCGACCAGGGCCGCGTCGTGCTGACGCGCGACCGCGAGCTGCTCAAGCGCCGCGGCATCACCCACGGCTGCTATGTGCGCGCGATCAAGTCGCAACTGCAGGTGCGGGAAATCTTTGCGCGGCTGGACCTGGCGCGCAGCGCACGGCCGTTTTCGCTATGCCTGGACTGCAATGCGCCGCTGCGCGCGCTGGATGCGGCGGGCGCGGCCGGGCGCGTGCCGCAAGGGGTGCTGGAGCGCCATCGCAGCTTTGTCACCTGCGACCAGTGCCGGCGCGTGTTCTGGGAGGGCTCGCACTGGCGCTGCATGCGTGCGCTGGTGGACGAGCTGGTGCGGCGCGACGAGGCCGAGCAAGGTTAGAACGCGCCGGATTCCGTGACGATCCAGTCCATGGCGATGTCATGCGGCTGCGCCTGCAACGGTGCCCGGCAGTTTTCGTAGCCAATGCCGATCGCCACCGGCCGCTGCGCCATGGCCGCCAGCGTGCGGTCGTAGAAGCCGCCGCCGTAGCCCAGGCGGAACTTGTCCGGGCTGAATCCGACACAGGGAATGAGCAGGGCATCGGGCGTCACGGCCTCAGTGCCGTCCGGCACCGGGATGCCGTAGTGGCCGGTGGCCATGGGCGTGTCCGGTGTCCACAGGTGGAAATCCAGCGGCGCGCCCGGGCGGCTGACCGACGGCAGCGCGGCGCTGCGGCCAGGCATGGCGGCTAGCCAGATGCCGACCGCGTCGCGCGCGTCGAACTCCTGCTGGATCGGCCAGTAGAAACCGAGGCAGCGCGCGGCCAGGCCGGCCAGCAATCCGGATAGCGCGGCGGCGATGCGCGCGTCGGCTTCGGCGCGTGCGGGCAGGGCGGCGCGCTGCGCCAGCAACTGCGTGCGCAGTGCGCGACGGTCTTCGGCGGCGGGGTTGGGTGCGGTCGTGGCAGGAGTGGATGACATGGCGTGGGATAATGCCCCTCGTCCGAACCAACACGAACGGCGGAACCGCGGCTGGGCACAAGGTTGCAGGCGCCGGCGCCGCCGTCATCGACAAGGAAGCAAAGAATGCTGAAGGGAGTATATCTGCAGCGTGCCGGCCGGGCCGCCTGGATCGCGCTGGCATGTGCACTGCTTGTCACGCCCGTCCATGCGCAGAAGCGCCCGCAGGCGGTGTCGCGCCCGCAGGCGGCGGTGATCCCGAGCGATCCCGACGAGGCCTTCACCGCGCTGCGCGAAGCCGCGCGCAAGAACGATGTGGAGCGTGCCTACGCGATCTCGGCCACGCTGGTGGACTACCCGGTCCCCTCCTATGTCGAGTACTTCCGCATCAAGCCGCAATTGTTCGACGCCAGCGGCCTGGCGCGCATCGATGCGCCCGACGACCAGGTGCGCGTGTTCCTGCAGCGCTACAAGGGCGACGCCATTGCCGACCGCATGCGCAATGACTGGCTGCTGGTGCTGGGCAAGAAGCGCGACTGGGCCAATTTCGATGTCGAATACCCGCAGTTCGCGCTCAAGGACGATACCCAGGTCGAGTGCTATGCGCTGCTGTCGCGCGCGCTCAAGGGCCAGAACGTGGCCGCCGATGCGCGCAATGTGCTGAGCGACCCCAGGTACTACGGCGAAGGCTGTGTCGACCTGATCGGCTACCTGGCGCAAAGCCAGCAGATCCAGCGCAGCGACGTCGCCTACCAGGCGCGGCTGGCGCTGGAGCAGAACTATGTCACGCTGGCCGGCAAGATCGCCGCGCTGGTGCCCGACGCGCGCGCGGATGGCGATACGCTCGCCACCATCGTCAAGATGGCGCGCAACGACCCGTCGCAGGCTGCCGCCTACCTCGGCACGGCCCAGGGCGCGCTGTCGCGCGACGAGCAAGGCGCGGCCTGGGGCGTGATCGGCCAGTTCGCGGCCAAGAAGCTGCTGCCCGACGCGGCCGGCTACTACCGCCGCCAGATGGACCTGGGCGGCAACCAGTGGCTCTCCGACGACACCCAGGAGTGGCGCGTGCGCGCCGCGCTGCGCCAGGGCGACTGGAAACAGGTGCGCCAGGCGGTGGAGCTGATGCGCCCCGAACTGCGCGCCAAGGACCCGGCCTGGATCTACTGGTATGGCCGCGCGCTCAAGGCCGACGGCCGCGACACCGAGGCCCAGCAGAACTTCCAGCAGATCGCCGGCCAGTTCAACTTCTACGGCCAGCTGGCCAGCGAAGAGCTGGGCAACCGCATCACGCTGCCGGCGCGCACCACCGTCAGCGACGCCGAGGCCATGGCCATGCGTTCGCGCCCCGGTTTTCAGCGGGCGCAGAAGTTCTACAACATGAACCTGCGCTTCGAAGGCAACCGCGAGTGGAACTGGGAACTGCGCAATATGAGCGACCGCGAACTGCTGGCCGCGGCCGAGTATGCGCGCCGCCTGGAGCTGCTGGACCGCACCGTCAACTCCGCCGACCGGACCCGCAACGAACATGATTTCACGCTGCGCTTCCTGATGCCGTATCGCGACATCATGCAGCGCGCCACCGACGATGTCGGCCTGGACATGGCGTGGGTTTACGGCCTGATCCGCCAGGAATCGCGCTTCATCATGAATGCGCGCTCGTCGGCGGGCGCACATGGCCTGATGCAGGTAATGCCGGCCACGGCCAAGTACGTCGCGCGCAAGATCGGCATGAACGACTTTTCGCCGTCGATGATGGGCGATCCCAATATCAACATCCTGCTTGGCACCAATTACCTGAACATGGTGCTGACCGACCTGGACAGTTCGTGGACGCTGGCTTCGGCTGCGTACAACGCCGGCCCGGGCCGGCCCAAGGCCTGGCGCAGCACACTGGCGCGGCCGGTGGAAGGCGCGATCTTTGCAGAGACCATTCCGTTCAATGAAACGCGCGGCTATGTGAAGAATGTGCTTTCCAACGCCACGTACTATGCTGCATTGATGAGTGGCCGTCCGCAGTCGCTGAAATCGCGCCTGGGCATGGTCGCGCCGTCGGCGGTGACTACCACCAGCCTGCCCTGAAGTCACCCCTGCGGGGGCGGGCAGGACGGCCCCTGCCGGGACGATCCGGCGGGCCCGGGCTGGCGCAGGGTGCCGCGGCGTGCAGTTTTCTTGGCACGGAGGCATCATGCAGACCAGCAACGTCCTCGTTATCGGTGGCGCCGGCTTTATCGGCAGCCACCTCGTCTCGCGCCTGGCCGGGGCTGCCTCGGCCTCGGGCGCGCCGCTTGAGCCTGGCGCCAACCCCGATTCGCCCATCGCCCCCGACCGCATCGTGGTCGGCACGCGCAATATCGAGCATGCGCAGCACCTGCTGCTGCTGCCGCGCGTGGAGGTGGTGGAGCTGGGCCTGGCCGACAATGCCGCGCTGGACGATGCCATCGGCTCGCTGGGCGTGGATGGCATCGTCGTCAACCTGGTGGGCGTGCTGCACGGCGAGCGCGCCGACCCCTACGGCGAAGCCTTTGCCAGCGCGCATGTGGAGATGGTGCGGCAGATCGCGGCATCGTGCCTGTCCACCGGCGTGCGCCGGCTGTTGCATATGAGCGCGCTGGGCGCGGACAGCAACGGGCCATCGATGTACCTGCGCAGCAAGGGCGACGGCGAGCGCGTGGTGCGCGCCAGCGGGCTGGACTGGACCATCTTCCGGCCCTCGGTGGTGTTTGGCCCCGACGACCATTTCCTGAACCTGTTCGCCCACATGCAGCAGATGGCCCCGGTGGTGCCGCTGGCGTGCGCGCATGCGCGCTTCCAGCCGGTATTCGTGCAGGATGTGGTGCAGGCCTACCTGAATGCCATGGTGAACCCGGCCACCATCGGCCACGGCTATGAGCTGGGCGGCCCGCAGGTCTATACCCTGGAAGAGCTGGTGCGCTTTGCCGGCCGCGCTTCCGGGCATCCGCGCCCGGTGATCGCGCTGCCCGATGCGCTGGCACGGGTGCAGGCCAGCATCATGGAGCATATGCCGGGCGAACCGATGCTGTCGCGCGACAACCTCGACTCGATGCAGCTCGACAATGTGCTGGAGCACCCGGTCGCACCCGAACTGAACCTGCATCCGGCCAGCCTGGAGTCGGTCATGACCGACGCGCTGGCGGGGCGCAACCGCGATACCGCGATGACGCATATGCGGGCCAGCGTGCACCGCTGACGCGCCGGCGTCCCGGTGCGCCCTATGTGACCGGATTTCATATCGGTTGCTAGCGCAATTCACTTTGACGCGGGCGGCAGCACTGGCAGAATGACCAGTCCGGCGCGCGGCCGCCATGCCGTCCTGCAGGCCCGCAGGCGCCGCGCCTGCGCCGTCTCCCTCCGTTTCCTCCCCCAAGGACCCACGATGAAGCTCGTCATCGGCAACAAGAACTATTCCTCCTGGTCGCTGCGCCCATGGCTGTTGCTGCGCCAGGCCGGCATTGATTTCGAAGAAGTGCAGGTGCGCCTGTTCACCGGCAGCTTCGCCGCCGAGATCGCGCGCTACTCGCCCGCGGGCAAGGTGCCGGCGCTGGTCGATGGCGAGGTCACGGTGTGGGATTCGCTGGCGATCTGCGAATACCTGGCCGAGCGCTTCCCGGAAAAGAACCTGTGGCCGGCCGACCGCGCCCAGCGCGCGGTGGCGCGCGCCGTCTGCGCCGAGATGCATTCGGGCTTCGGCAACCTGCGCAGCCAGTTGCCGATGAACGTGACCGCGGTGCTGCCCGGGCGCGGCTGGAACGTGGCGGTGCAGCGCGACGTGGAGCGCATCGCCGCGATCTGGGAAGGGCTGCGCCAGCAGCACGGTGCGAACGGGCCGTTCCTGTTCGGCGAGTTCACCGTCGCCGACGCGTTCTTTGCGCCGGTGGTGAGCCGCTTTGCCACCTACGGCATCCACCTGCCCGATGACGCCGAGGACGCCAAGGCCTACGCCGACTTCATGCTGGCGCTGCCGGCAATGCAGCAATGGATTGCAGGCGCACGCGAGGAGCGCGACTTCCTGGCCGACGACGAACCCTACCGGCTGGCCCCGGATCGTCCCGATGCGATAATCATCAACCACTGAGCAATACCGCCGGCGGGCCAGGTCCGGGCGCCGGCACATGACGAGGCCAGAACGATGCAGGTGTATGCCGTCGGCGGCGCGATCCGCGACGAATTGCTGGGCAAGCCCAGCCAGGATCGCGACTACGTGGTAGTGGGCGCGACCCCGGCGCAGATGGAAGCTGCCGGCTACAAGCCGGTCGGCAAGGACTTCCCGGTGTTCCTGCATCCGCGCACCAAAGAGGAATACGCGCTGGCCCGCACCGAACGCAAGACGGCGATGGGCTACAAGGGCTTTGCCTTTTATTGCGAGCCCGATGTCACGCTGGAAGACGACCTGGTGCGGCGCGACCTCACCATCAACGCGATGGCGCGCGCGGTCGATGCCGACGGTAACCTGACCGGCCCGGTCATCGATCCGCACGGCGGCCAGCGTGACCTGGCCGCGCGCCTGTTCCGCCATGTCTCCGACGCTTTTGCCGAAGACCCGGTGCGCATCCTGCGCGTGGCCCGCTTTGCCGCGCGCTTCCATGAATTCGGCGTTGCCGCCGAGACCATGCGGCTGATGCGCGAGATGGTCGCCGCCGGCGAGGTCGACGCGCTGGTGCCCGAGCGCGTCTGGCAGGAGCTGGCGCGCGGGCTGATGGAAGCGAAGCCGTCGCGCATGTTCGAGGTGCTGCGCGAATGCGGCGCGCTGGCGCGGCTGCTGCCCGAGCTGGAGCGCCTGTGGGGCGTGCCCCAGCGCGCCGATTACCATCCGGAAGTCGATACCGGCGTGCACGTGATGATGGTGATCGACCAGGCCGCCGCCATGGGCGCGCCGCTCACGGTGCGCTTTGCCGCGCTGGTGCATGACCTGGGCAAGGGCACCACGCCCGCGGACGTGCTGCCGCGCCATATCGGTCACGAAACGCGCAGCGCGCAGCTGCTCGAAGACGTCTGCGTGCGCCTGCGCGTACCCAATGAGTGCCGCGACCTGGCGCTGGTGGTGGCGCGCGAGCACGGCAATATCCACCGCTCGCTCGAGTTCAGCGCCGCAGCGGTGATGCGCCTGCTCGAGCGCTGCGATGCGCTGCGCAAGCCGGCACGCTTCGCCGAGGCGCTGCAGGCCTGCGAGGCCGACCTGCGCGGGCGCAAGGGCTTCGAGTCGAGCGCCTACCCGCAGGCGGCGCGCCTGCTGGCGGCGCTGGAAGCGGCGGCGGCGGTCGACGCCGGCGCGATCGCGCGTGCCTGCGGCGATGACGTCGGCCAGATCCGCGACCGTGTCCAAGCGGCGCGCGTGGCGGCGGTGGCGGCGCGCATCGGCGGTTGAGCGCAGCGCACCGGGCGCACCGGCGCGCTAGGTCCTGTTGCGCAGATAACTTGCCAAAGTGAAATCGTCCAGTTGGCTGTCAGGCTAGGCGCGAGGAGGCGCCATAGCCGTAGCTATGGCAACGACGAGCAACGACGCATGGCGGCCAACTGGGCGATTTCATGGCAAGGTATTCGCGGAACAGGACACTAGCGGTAGACCAGCACCGGGATCTTCGTGTGCGTGAGCACCTTCTGCGTCTCGCTGCCGATCACTAGCGCCTGCACCCCGCGCCGCCCGTGCGAGGCCATCACGATCAGGTCGCACTTCCTCGCCTCGGCCTCGTCGACGATGGCCTGGAAGATGTGGTCGCCGGTGGGGCAGGCGGTTTCGCAGGGCACGCCGGCCGCGGCGGCCTCCTGCACGATCGTCGCCAGGTAGGCCTCGGCCTGCCGGTAGGCTTCCTGCATGAAGCGTTGCCGGGTTTCCTGGAGCATGGCGGTCTGCAGGCGCATCACGTCATAGTGCGCAACGACCTGGATCGCGGTAAGGCGGGCCTGTATCGAGCTGGCCAGCGCGATGGCCTTGCGGTAGGCCGTATCGGACAGGTCCGAGCCGTCGACCGCTACGAGCAGATGCTTGAACATTTGGATCTCCTTGTACGGCGTCACCGCGCCGCAGCGGTGGCTCAGGCGCCAAGAAACAACCTGCCGACCTCCGGATCCCGGCCCAGTTCGCCACCCGTTCCGGCCATGGCCAGCTGGCCGGCCACCAGGACATAGCCGAGGTCGGCGAAAGCGAGCCCCTTGCGGGCGTTCTGCTCGACCAGGAGGATGGTCTTGCCCTCGTCCTGCTGCAGCTGGCGCAGGTGTTCGAACACCAGATCGACATAGCGCGGCTCCAGCCCGATCGAGGGCTCATCCACCAGCAGCACGGCGGGGTCCATCATCAGCGCGCGCGAGATTTCGAGCAGCCTGCGCTCGCCGCCGGAGAGCACGCTGGCGCGCTGGCCGCGCCGTTGCGCGAGCGCGCCATGGCGTTGGAAGATGCGCTCGGCCGCAACCCTGGCATCGCGCGGGTGCGGCATCAGGTACCCGCCCATCAGCAGGTTTTCTTCGACCGTCATGTCAGGGAAGATCGAACCCTCCTGCAACACATAGGCCACGCCTGCCTGCCGCAGCTTCCGCTCGGCACGCAGGTGGGTGACCGGCGCGCCGGCCACGGTGACGGTCCCCGACATGACCCGGGCCAGGCCGTAGATGGCGCGCAGCACGGTGGACTTGCCCGCGCCGTTCGGGCCGATCAGGCACAGCGAACCGCCGCGCGCCACGCGCAGGCTGAAGCCGTGCACGATCTCCATGCCGCCATAGCCGGCGACCAGGTTGTCCACCGCGACCATCGGCGTGCCGCCGGCCAGTTGCTCGAGTTGCTCGATCGTTGGCCGGGGGCGCGAGAGCGCTGCGGCGAGCGCGGCGGCAGGCGCGTGGACAACCGGCCGGGCGGTGTGCGCGCTGCTCATGGCTGTCCTCCCAGGTAGGCCTCGATCACCGCGCGGTTGGTGGTGATCTGCGCCGGCGATCCCTGCGCCAGCACCTCGCCATGCGCCAGGCAATAGATGTGGCCGGCCAGCTGCATCATCACCCGCATATTGTGTTCGATCACCAGCAGGGTGATGCCGAGCCGCGCGTTGATGTCCGTGAGCAGTGCGATCAGGCTGTCGATCATCACCGGGTTCACGCCGGCGGTCGGCTCATCGAGCAGCAGCAGCCTGGGTTCGTTCATCAGGGCCATGCAGATCTCGAGCAGCTTCTGCTGCCCGAACGACAGGTCGGCGCCGCGCTGGTCCGCGTGGTCCTGCAGCCCGGCCATGCGCAGGGTCTGCCGGGCCCGCTCCGTCACTGCTGGTGCCTGCCGCGTGCACATCGCGGCGAGTCCTTCATGCATATGGGGCACGCTGACCAGCAGGTTCTGCAGGCAGCTCATCTTGCCGAACACCCGCGTCTGCTGGAAGGTGCGCACCAGGCCCAGGCGGGCGATCTCGGGAACGCGCAGCCGCGAAATCTCGCGGCCGTCGAACGCGATCGATCCGCCGTCGATCGGGTGGTAGCCGACGATCGAATTGAAGAGGGTCGTCTTGCCCGAACCGTTCGGCCCGATCAGGCCCACGATGCTGCCGTGCGGCACCTGCACGGAGATGTCATGGTTGGCGACAACGCCGCCGAAGCGCTTGGTGACGCCGCGCACCGCAAGCAGGTCGGTCATGGCGCGGCACTCCCCGTCATGGGGCGGCGGTTTGCGCTGTAATCGCGCAGCCAGCCCATGATGCCGGTCGGGAACAGCACCACGATCAGCACGATCAGCACGCCGAGCGCAACGCGCTGCCAGTTCAGCAGGTAAGTCCAGAACAGCTCCTGGGTCAGGTGGAACAGCGCGGCGCCGATCACCGGCCCCCACAGCGTGCCCTTGCCGCCCAGGATTGCCATCACCACCATCCACACGCCGAAGGTGGCGCCGGCAAAGGCCAGCTCGCGCGGATCGATGAAGCCCACCAGGTTGCCCGTCAGGGCGCCCGCCATGCCGAGGAAGACGGCGCACACGCACCAGGCCAGGATCTTGTAGCGCGTGGTGTGCAGGCCGAGCGCCTCGGCCTTGTCCTCGTCGTCGCGGATGGCATTGAGCGCGAGGCCGAATGGCCGCGCATAGAGCCAGCGCAGCGACAGCAGGGTCACCACGGCCAGCACCAGCATCGCGTAGTAGAAGAACGGCTCGCGGCTGCCGGCCGCGCCCGGGAACAGCGGCAGCGTCATGCCCGATCCCGCGCCGATGAAGTCCCACCCGGCGGCGCCATCGGCGCAGGCGATGCCCAGGCCCAGCGTGCCGATGGCGAAGTAATGGCCGCGCAAGCCCAGCATGGCCGGGCCCAGCGCCAGCGCCGCGGCCACGGCCACCAGCGCCGCCAGGCCGGTACCCGCCGCGAGGCCGGCGAAGTAGCCCAGCCCGAAGTCGCGCTGCACCACCGCGCAGACATAGGCGCCAACGCCGAAGAACACGATATTGCCGAAGGAGTTGTAGCCCATCTGCCCGCCCATGACGTCCCACGTCAGCGCGAACAGCACCATCAGCCAGAGAAAGGTCAGTTGCGTGGTGATGCCGGCGAACAGCCACGGCGCGATCAGCGCGCCCAGGCTGCCCGCGAGCAGCGCCAGCCAGGCCACCGGGGAGGTGGGGGGAACATCCGATGCGGACCGGCGCGCGCCGCGCAGGTGCAGCTTCATCGCAGGTAGCCGCGCCGCCGGCGCAGCATCAGGTTGCGGCTTACCAGGATCACCACCAGCAGCGCGTAGAGGAAGGCGGTCTGGTATTCGGTGCCGAGCAGGAAGCCGGCATAGTTCTCGGCGATGCCCAGCCCGCCTCCCGCACCGAGCACCGGCAGCATGCTGCCCAGCCCGGCCACCACCACGATCATGAAGGCGCGCACGGTATAGGGCAGGCCCAGGTAGGGGTGGATGATCCAGGTCATTGCCACCAGCCCACCCGCCGCGCCGCAGATGGCGGCATTGAGGGCGAAGGTCGAGGCGTAGATGCGATCGGCGTCCACCCCCAGCACACGGGCAGCGCGCGCGTTCTGGGCGGTTGCCCGGATCGCCTGGCCGCGGCGGGAATGCCTGAGGAACAGCATCAGGCCGGCGCCCAGCGCCAGGGCTGCGGCGAACGCCGCCAGCTTGATCTTCGGCACCACCAGTCCGACCGGCAGCAACAGGCTGCCCAGCCCCGCATCGAGCGTGCGCACGTTGGCGCCGAAAGCAAGGTTGGCGAGCTGCTGCAGCACGATGCTCAGGCCGAAGGTGGCCAGCACCGAGACAAAGAGATCGCGCTCGACCAGCCGGAAGATGACGATGCGATAGAGTCCCCAGCCCACGCAATACATCACCGCTGCGGCAACCGGCACGGCCAGCATTGCGGGCACGCCCTTGCCAACCAGCCAGATCACGATATAGCCGCCCAGCATCACCAGCTCGCCCTGGGCCACGTTGATGAGGTTCATCACGCCCCATACCAGCGCCATGCCGTAGGCGGCCAGCGCAAAGATCGCGCCGGCCAGCAGGCCATCCACTACGAGCTGCAGGTTCAGCTCAGGACTCTGGAACAGGACCGCGAGATTGCTCATCTGCGTCAGGCCGCGCGGCAGCCCTCTATTTGCGCCGCGCCCAGGCAGGAGCCGGATAGATGACCTTCGACGACGCCCACTTGCCCGGCGCGACCACCTTGAACTTGCCGTCCTGTACCTGGTACAGCACCATCGACTTGGCGATGTTCTTGCCGCTCTGGTCGAACCTGAGCGGGCCGTAGAACGTCATCAGGTCGGTTTTTGCCAGGGCATCGCGGACCTTCTCCGTATCGAACGAGGCGGCGCGCTCGAAGGCGTCGACGAAGGCCAGCACCGCGGCGGTGGACTCGGCCGCCTGGTATGGCGCCTCGTAGTGGTACTCCTTCTCGAAGCGCTGCGCGTACTGGTCGGCCGTGCCGAACCAGCGGTCCTTGTAGCTGAGCGTGCGGTCCCATTGCGAGCCGCACACCGCGAATTCGGCGCTCTTGCCGAACTTCTCGATGATCTGCGCGGAGTCGCAGTGGGTCAGCGCCAGCATCGGCACATCGATGCGCATCTCCGCCACCTGCCGCACCGCCAGCACCGCGCCCTTCTCATGCCCGGATACCACCAGGATGTCCGGCTTGAGCGCCTTCACCTTGGCCAGCGTGGCCGACATGTCGTTCAGCTCGGGCGGCAGCTTGTCGTCGATCACCACCTTCATGCCGAGGCGTTTCGCATCCTCTTCCACGCCGTCGCGCACGTCCTGCGAGAAGTTGTCGTTCTCGATGGCGATGGCCACCTTGAGGTCCTTCGGCGACTTGCCTGCCCGTTGCGCTTCCTCGGCGGCAAGCTGGACGGCCGAACGCAGGTAGTAGTCGGAGGTGTTGAGCACCGCGAACATGTAGCGGTAGCCCTGCGTGAACAGGTTGCGGTCCGCGCCGTTGCCCTCGACCATCGGAATCTTGTACTTCTCCGTCACTGGTGCGATCGCCTTGGTGAGCCCGGAACTGTACGGCCCCAGCACGAACTTGACGCCGTCCTGGCTGATCAGCCGTTCGGCCAGCTGCGCGCCGCGTGCCGAGGTGGATTCGTCGTCGTAGTAGAGGACTTTCAACTGGTAGGCCTTGCCGCCAACCTTGACGCCGCCCATCTCGTTGACGCGCTTCACGGCAAGGTTGTAGCCGTCCTGGGTGTTCTTGCCATTGGTGGAGTACTTGCCGGTCAGGGAAACCGCGGCACCGAGGATGATGGTGTCGCCCTTGACCTTGGCGGCGGCGGGGACCGACACGGCCAGGCCAAGACCGGCCAGGGCGCAGACGGTGGCATGGCGTAAATGGATAGCGGGCCTGCGGTCGCCTGGCGAGCGTTGTGTGGATGCGCTTCTCATGATCACCTCCTCACTCTCTTCAACGTAGGACCCGTTTCTGAAAGGGGAAGTGCCCGTATGTCACGGGTCCATCACTCCATGAGGTGTTCCCGCGGATTCCTATTCATGAAATGAGGCCAGCGCTTGAGTGGATCGGGTAGATCGTTGGCCGGCGCGTTCCTGAAGTTGGTCGTGCCGCTGCCGTCGAAGTGATTCCGAAAACTACAGCAGCTTGCCGATCGCCAGCGCCATCAGCGAAATCAGGATCGTCGACGCAAACGGAAGCACGAATTCGCGCCCGAAAACGCGGAAGCGCACGTCGCCGGGCAGCCGTCCCAGCCCGATCTTCTGCAGCCATGGCAGCGCCGCGGACAGGATGATCACGCTCAGGAAAATGGTCAGGGTCCAGCGCAGCATGGCGGCTCCGGTGCCGTTACAGGGTATGGCAGCGGTCGCCGCGGGCAAAGCCGTCCATGGGTTCGCTGTCGTCCAGGCCGCGCGTGAGCGCGATCACCTTGAACAGCTCGCCCATCTCGGCTTCCGACAGCAGCTTCTGCACCGCATTGGCCTGCGGCAGGAAGGCGCGGGCGTCGGACGGGTCCAGCGCCATCAGCAGCTCGGTGATGCCTGCATTCATCAGGAAGCGCGCCTGCGAGGCAAAGCCTGCCACGCTCAATCCCGCATCCACCGCGGCGAGCGCAATGCCGCTGAAATTCACGTGCGCGGTGATGTCCTGCAGGCCCGGGTACAGGAACGGGTCCGGGTGCGCGTGATGGCGGTAGTGGCACATCAGCGTGCCGCCGGCGCGCTGCGGGTGGTAGTACTCGCCCGCCGGGAAGCCGTAATCGATAAAGAAGGCCGCGCCGCGCGCCAGCATGGCGCCGACCGCGCGGATAAAGCCCTCGGCCTCGGCATGGGTCTCGGTGACGAGGTCGTGGTCGCCGGGGATGGCGCGCAGTGCCTCGGGCACGTCGGCATCGGCCAGCGGGCGGTCCTCGAAGCGGAAGGCGGGGGCGGCATCGTCGCTGCGCGCTACGCTGTGCACTACGCCGCGCTCATGCCAGCGGCCGCCACTGCGTGCATAGAGCTGCACCGGCATCGCATCCAGCACTTCATTGCCGACGATCACGCCTTCAAAGCTGGCAGGCAGCGTATCGAGCCAGGTGACGCGGTCCGCCAGGTGCGGCGCGCGCTGCGCCAGCGTGGCCTGCTGGCGCGCGCGCAGTTCGCCCGAGAGTTCGACGATGGCGTAGGTGTCCGGCAACTGGCCTTCCTGCTCCAGCCCCAGCAGCAGGTCCGCCGCCAGCCGGCCGGTGCCGGCGCCGAATTCCAGCATGCGCGGCAATCCCTGTGCCAGCAGCGGCGCGAACTGGCGCGCCAGCGTGCGCGCGAAGAACGGGCTCAGTTCCGGGGCGGTGATGAAGTCGCTGCCGTCGCGGGCATCGCGCCCGAACTTGGCCGAACCGCCGCTGTAATAGCCCAGGCCGGGCGCGTACAGTGCCAGCGCCATATAGCGGTCAAAGCCGATCCAGCCGCCGGCCGCATCGATGGATTCGCCAATGCGGGCCGTAAGGGTATCGGACGCGGCCTGCGCGTCGGCGGGGGGAAGGGGTAAACTAGCGGCTTTCTGCATCCTGCGATTGTAGCAATGCCCGCATCCAAGACTCCTGCCAGCCAGACCGCTGACCAGACCCATAGCCAGACTGGTAGCCAGCGCGCCACCGCCCGCGGCGTGGCGCTGGTGACCGGCGGCGCGCGCCGCCTGGGCCGCGCCATCGCGCTTGAACTGGCGGCGCAGGGCTGGGACGTGGCCGTGCACTGCCATCGCTCGGTGGACGAGGCCGAGGCCCTGGCCACGCAGATCCGCGCGCTGGGCCGCCGTGCCGCGGTGCTGCGCGCCGACCTGGCTGACGAGGCCGCCACCGGCCGCCTGGTGGCCGACTGCACCGCCGCGCTGGGCGTGCCCGCTTGCCTGGTCAACAACGCTTCGCTGTTCCAGTACGACGTGGCGACCAGCTTCTCCTATGCGTCGCTGGATACGCATATGCGCACCAACGTCGCCGCGCCGCTGCTGCTGGCGCGCGAACTGCACAAGGCGCTGGGCGTTGCCGCCGGCAAGGACAAGGCCGCCGAACCGCGCGGCGTGGTGATCAACCTGCTGGACCAGAAGCTGGATAACCTGAACCCGGACTTCCTGTCGTACACGCTGTCCAAGGCCGCGCTGCAGACCGCCACGGTGCAGCTGGCCCAGGCGCTGGCGCCGCGCCTGCGCGTGGTGGGCGTGGCCCCGGGCATCACGCTGGTGTCGGGCGAGCAGTCCGAGCAGAGCTTCCGCCGCGCGCACCGCGTGACGCCGCTGGGCCAGTCGTCAACGCCCGAGGACATCGCCCAGGCGGTGGCCTACCTGGCGCAGGCGCGCGCCGTGACCGGCACCACGCTGTATGTGGACGGCGGCCAGCACCTGATGCCGCTGGCGCGCGACGTGATGTTCCTGACCGAGTAAGCTGGAAGCCAGCAACCGAATACCGTAGTGCCTGATGTGCCGCGCCCGCCGGGCGCGGCTTCCTTTTCCCCTCAGCAGCCCGCTCATGACCATGCTCGCCGCCCTTTCCCACCCCAGCCTGCAAGACTGCCGACGCATGTTCCTGCGCAACTACGAAGTGCAGATCAATATCGGCGTGCACGAATTCGAGAAGAAGGGCGAACAGCGGGTGCTGATCAATATCGACCTGTTCGTGCCGCTGGCGCAGAGCACCCCGCAGGCCGACAAGCTCGACGAAGTGGTCGACTACGACTTCATGCGCAACACCGTGGCCGAGCGCATGGCGCAGGGCCATGTGCACCTGCAGGAAACGCTGTGCGACGACGTGGCGCGCGCCATGCTCAAGCACCCCAAGGTGCGCGCCGTGCGTGTCTCGACCGAGAAGCCCGATGTCTACCCGGATTGCGATTCGGTCGGCGTCGAGGTATTCCACATCAAGCAGGCCTGAGCCGCCAGTGCCTGCGCGCCTGCAGCTTGCGGGCGCCTGACGTAAAATGTTGCCCCTTCGCGCCGCGCCGGCCATTCCATCCGGCGGGCGCCACGCAACAGGATGCTCCATGAGCCACTCGAACAACTTCTACCGCCTCGAGACGAGGCTGCAATCGCAAACCGGCAAGGCCATCGGCGACTTCGGCATGATCGAGGACGGCGACACCGTGCTGGTCTGCATGAGTGGCGGCAAGGACTCGTACACCATGCTGTCGGTCCTGATGGCGCTGCAGAAGCGCGCGCCGATCAAGTTCAAGCTGATCGCGATGAACCTGGACCAGAAGCAGCCCGGCTTCCCGGAACACATCCTGCCGGAGTACCTGAAGTCGGTCGGCGTGGAGTATGTGATCGTCGAGGCGGATACCTACTCGATCGTCAAGGAGAAGGTGCCCGAGGGCAAGACCACCTGCTCGCTGTGCTCGCGCCTGCGCCGCGGCGTGATCTACCGCACCGCCAAGGAGCTGGGCGCCAACAAGATCGCGCTGGGCCATCACCGCGACGACATCGTCCAGACCTTCTTCCTGAACATGTTCTTCGGCGGCAAGATGAAGGCGATGCCGCCCAAGCTGTCGACCGACGACGGCCAGCACATCGTGATCCGCCCGCTGGCGTACTGCTCGGAGAAGGACATCGCGTCGTACGCGCGCGCCATGGAATTCCCGATCATCCCGTGCAACCTGTGCGGCTCGCAGGAAAACCTGCAGCGCAAGAAGGTCAGCGAGATGCTGCAGGACTGGGAGCGCCAGAACCCGGGCCGTATCGACAATATCTTCTCGGCGCTGCGCAACGTGGTGCCGTCGCACCTGGCCGATACCGACCTGTTCCCGTTCACCGGGCTGGCCACCGGCCTGGCCAAGGTGGATGAGGCGTCACTGTTCGGCGAAACCACCTTCCAGCAGCAGCCGCTGATGTTTGCCGGCAACGTGGAAGAGAACCGGATGGAGTTCGTGCGGTTTGAGCGTCCGCCCGCGGTTGCCGCGGCACCGGCGGAGCAGGCTGGCACGCAGTAGCGCCAGCGCCCGCCGCATGGAAAAACGCCCGCTTGCGCGGGCGTGCTTCGTTTGGGGCAGGGTTTCAGTTCGTCGCCGCCGACTGCACCGGGGCGCTTGCCTTCTCGCGTATCAGCGCATGCGTGTCGTCGATCCATTTCTGGAACCGGTCTTGCGCGTGCGCCTTCTGCTGCGGCGTGGTCATGTTGGCGATGGCCACGGTCAGCGCGATGCCCGCATTGATGCTGGCTTCGTGGCTGGCGGCATGCTTGGCCGGCGGGTTCTGCCAGTATTCGCGGAAGCGGCGCAGCAC
The DNA here is from genome assembly GCF_058787075.1 of Cupriavidus sp. FW305-46. Taxonomy (NCBI): domain Bacteria; kingdom Pseudomonadati; phylum Pseudomonadota; class Betaproteobacteria; order Burkholderiales; family Burkholderiaceae; genus Cupriavidus; species Cupriavidus sp. FW305-46. Next base: position 49,101 of record NZ_JBYSZI010000039.1, on the reverse strand, counting down.
GTCTATCACCTGCGCCTTGGGCGGCTGCGTGGCCTGCACGTAGCGCACCATTTTGAGCCATTCCTGCTGCCGGGCGACGCGCTCGGCGTAGCGCGACTCGGCATTCTGCACCACCGGGCCTATCCTGGCGCGGATGGCCTTTTCCTGATCGCTGGAGAAGTTGCCGTAGACCAGCCGCGCGTAGTCCATTACCTTGTCATAGCGCGCATCCTCGCGCTGCTCAGGGTCTGGATTCAGGAATTTCTTGCGGTACTTGGCATTGCCCTCGGCAAATTTCTTTTCCATGCGGCCGATCTGCTCAGGCGTCAGCGTCAGCAACAGGTCGGCAAGGTCGGGCATCGCTTGTTCGAACGACTTGCGCGCCAGTTGCTGCGAAGCGTCCTGGAAGTGCTCGACCATGGCCGGGGTCACCGGTTGCCGCACCTCGGCCTTGGCCTGCTGCAGCAAGGTGGCGATTTCCGGCAACTGCGCCTTGCGATGCCAGGCAAAAAAGCGCGCAATGGCCTCGCGCGTGAGCGGCTCCTGGGCCGTGCTGACATCGACGTAATTGTCGATCCACCAGTACGCCAGGTGGTCGCCCTGCTGGTATCCCAGCTTCATGGCGCTGCAGGCGCACAAGGCCGCTGCGCCCAGAATCGCGAAAATCCGCCGGGCCCAGCAATTGTGAAATTCGGAAACGACGGTCCGATGCGCAGAAACCGCCATGTTAAAATCGGCGCGCATCGCAACCGGGGCGCCCAGATGACTGCCAGCCAAGTCCTGGCAAGGGTTTGCGGGATTATGCGCAGGCCTGGCCGCAGATTTTCGCCAAGCCCGGCGGCGCAGTCCGCCAAACACCCGGCTGGCGTTTTCAAGAATATTTTCGGACACACTCACTTAGGGGTCTCCTTGTGAATATCGTCATTCTCGCCGCGGGCATGGGCAAGCGGATGTATTCCGATTTGCCCAAGGTACTGCACCCGGTCGCCGGACGGCCCATGCTCGCGCATGTCCTGGACACGGCACGTGCGCTGTCGCCATCGCGGCTGGTGGTCGTGGTCGGCCACGGTGCCGCGCGCGTGCGCGAGGCCGTTGCCGCCGACGATATCGCCTTTGCCGAACAGCCCCAGCAGCTTGGCACGGGCCATGCGGTGATGCAGGCACTTCCCTTGTTGGACGACAGCCAGCCCACGTTGGTTCTGTATGGTGACGTGCCGCTCACCAGCGCTGCCACGCTCCAGGCACTTGTGGCCGAGGCCGGCACGCAGCGCTTGGGCGTGCTGACCGTGGAAATGCCCGATCCGACCGGCTATGGCCGCATCGTGCGCGATGCCGCGGGCAGCATCGTCCGCATCGTCGAACAGAAGGACGCCAGCGAGGCCGAGAAGGCAATCCGCGAGATCAATACCGGCATTATCGTGTGCCCCACCGGCCACCTGCGCAAGTGGCTGTCGACGCTGCGCAACGACAATGCCCAGGGCGAGTACTACCTGACCGACACGGTCGAGCGCGCCGTGGCCGATGGCGTGGAGACTGTCTCGGCCCAGCCGGCGGCGATCTGGGAGACGCTCGGCGTCAACAGCAAGCTGCAGCTGGCCGAGGTCGAGCGCATCCACCAGGGCAACCAGGCCCGGCGCCTGCTGGAAGCCGGCGTGACGCTGCTGGATCCGGCCCGCATCGACGTGCGCGGCGAACTGAGCTGCGGGCGCGACGTCACTATCGACGTCGGCTGCGTATTCGAAGGGCGCGTGCACCTGGAAGACGGGGTGCGCATCGGCGCCCATTGCGTGATCCGCAACAGCACCGTCGGGGCCGGCGCCCAGGTACACCCGTTCTGCCATATCGACGAGGCCAGGGTTGGCCCCGCCGGGCGCATCGGGCCGTACGCGCGGCTGCGCCCCGGCACCGAGCTGGGCGAGGACGTGCATATCGGCAACTTTGTCGAGGTCAAGAATGCCCAGGTGGCCGCGCACAGCAAGGCCAACCATCTGGCTTATGTGGGCGATGCCACGGTGGGGTCGCGCGTCAATATTGGCGCGGGTACCATCACCTGCAACTATGACGGCGTGAACAAGCACCGCACCGTGATCGAGGACGATGTCTTTATCGGCTCCGACACCCAGCTGGTGGCCCCGGTGACGGTGCGCCGCGGCGCCACGCTGGGCGCCGGCACCACGCTGACCAAGGAGGCGCCCGCCGACAAGCTGACGCTGTCGCGGGCCAAGCAGCTGACCATCGACGCCTGGCAGCGGCCGGTCAAGCAGCCGAAGAAGTAAGCGTCAGAGGGCCGCCCGCGGGCGGCCAGGGCACGCGCCCCCCCCG
>NZ_JBYSZI010000039.1:0-46790 GCF_058787075.1 Cupriavidus sp. FW305-46 | reverse complement strand
ACTCCAGGCGGCGCCACAGGATTCATACCGGCGCCTGAGGTCTACGGGCAGGGCGCCAGCAAACGGGGGTTCAGCATGTGTGGCATCGTCGGCGCGGTTTCCACGCGCAATATCGTTCCGGTCCTGATCGAAGGGCTGCGCCGCCTGGAGTATCGCGGCTATGACTCGTGCGGCGTCGCCGTCGTGCGCGACGATGCGGTCGAGCGTGCGCGCACCGTGTCGCGCGTGGCCGACCTGGAGGCGCAGACGCAGGCTTCCGGCCTGTCCGGCTTCACCGGCGTGGCGCATACGCGCTGGGCCACGCATGGCAAGCCCGATACCGTCAACGCGCACCCGCACCTGTCGGGCGAGACCATCGCGCTGGTGCACAACGGCATCATCGAGAACTACGAGCCGTTGCGCGAAGAACTGCGCGCGGTCGGCTACGGCTTTGAATCGCAGACCGATACCGAGGTGGTTGCCCACCTGATCCACCAGGCCTACACCTACCCCAGCAGTGCCACGCGCGGCGACCTGTTTGCCTCGGTGCGCGCGGTGACCAAGCGCCTGCACGGCGCCTACGCCATCGCCGTGTTCGCCAAGGACCAGCCCGGCCGCGTGGTCGGCGCGCGCGCCGGTTCGCCGCTGGTGGTGGCGCTGGGCGAGAACGAGGCCTTCCTGGCCTCCGACGCGCTGGCCGTGGCCGGCACCGCCAACCGCATCATCTACCTGGAAGAGGGCGATGTGGTCGAGCTCACGCTGGACGGCGTGACCATCCACGACATCGACGACCACCCGGTCGAGCGCGAGGCGCGCGTGGTCGAAGCGCACGCCGCGTCGGTGGAGCTGGGCCCGTACCGCCACTTCATGCAAAAGGAGATCTTCGAGCAGCCGCGCGCGCTGGGCGACACGCTGGAAGGCATTGAAAGCATTGCGCCGGAGCTGTTCGGCAGCGGCGCCGCCGAGGTCTTTGCCGGCATCGACAGCGTGCTGATCCTGGCCTGCGGCACCAGCTACTACTCCGGCTGCACCGCCAAATACTGGCTGGAGAGCATTGCCAGGATCCCGACCCAGGTCGAGGTCGCCAGCGAATACCGCTACCGCGAGACCGTGCCCAATCCGCGCGCGCTGGTGGTGGTGATCTCGCAGTCCGGCGAGACCGCCGACACCATGGCCGCGCTGCGCCATGCGCGCGCGCTTGGCCACGTGCACACGCTGGCGGTCTGCAATGTGGCCACCAGCGCCATGGTGCGCGAGACCGAGCTGCGCTTCCTGACGCGCGCCGGCACCGAGATCGGCGTGGCCTCGACCAAGGCCTTCACCACGCAGCTGGCCGCGCTCTACATGCTGACGCTGGCGCTGGCCAAGGTGCGCGGCCTGCTGACCGAAGACGCCGAGGCCAAGGCCCTGACCAACCTGCGCCACCTGCCCGCCGCGCTGCATGGCGTGCTGGCGCTGGAGCCGCAGATCATCGCCTGGTCGGAAGACTTCGCGCGCCGCGAGAACGCATTGTTCCTCGGCCGCGGACTGCATTACCCGATCGCCCTGGAAGGCGCGCTCAAGCTCAAGGAAATCTCCTATATCCATGCCGAGGCCTACCCGGCGGGCGAGCTCAAGCACGGCCCGCTGGCACTGGTCACCGAAGCCATGCCGGTGGTCACCGTCGCCCCCAACGACGCACTGCTCGAAAAGCTCAAGTCCAACATCCAGGAAGTGCGCGCCCGCGGTGGCCGCCTGTACGTGTTTGCCGACAGCGACACGCAGATCCAGTCGTCCGACGGCATCCAGGTGATCCGCCTGCCCGAGCACTACGGCGATCTCTCGCCGATCCTGCACGTGGTGCCGCTGCAGCTGCTGGCTTATCACACGGCCTGCGCGCGTGGCACCGACGTGGACAAGCCGCGTAACCTGGCGAAGTCGGTCACGGTGGAGTAAGACGAGGAAAGCCCCGCCGCGCTTTGCTGGAAGAACAAAGAGGCCCCGCGGGGCCTCTTTGCATTGGCGGCGCCTGGCTATGCCACGTACAGCAGGAACGCTCGCGCCATCTCCATATCCAGCCGCCGGTCCGACAGCGCAAAGGTGCTGTCGCGGTTGATCAGCGCGTACAGCAGGATGCCGGCCAGCGCCTGGTGCGCAAAGCGGATGCGCAGTTCCAGTTCCGGCGAGGCGCCCGCCGGGTGCAGCCGTGCCAGGCGCGAAGCCAGGTCGTCCATGTACTGCCGGTTGAGCTGCCGGATCGGATCCTCGCCGCTGGTGACGCGGGCAACCAGCGAGGCACGCAGCACTCCAGCATTGCGGTAAGCCCAGAGGCGGCTGTCGCGCGCCAGCATGCACACGGCGTCTTCCAGCGTCGGCGGGTGTGTGTCGAGTTGCGCAAGGCGCTCTGCCATGGCCTTGCGCAGCGTGGTCAGCACCAGGACCTGCAGCGCCTTGAAATAGCTCTCCTTGCCTTCGAAGCGGCTGTAGAACGCGCCGGTCGTGACGCCTGCGTGCGCGCAGATCTCGTGGATCGAGACCTGTTCCAGCGTGCGCTCGCGCAGCAGCCGGCGGCCGGCTTCCAGCAGCAGCAGCGTGGTGCGCAGGCCGCGCGAATAGCGCGGTGCGGCATAGCCGGCGTGGCCCTCCAGCCCGGTCAGCTTGTTTTCCATGACGACCCTTTCTCCCCGCGGGGCGTGGCCTGGGCCCGCCCCGTCATGTCCGCGTTTTTACGGATGTCGTGAACTGTATCAGGCCAACATACTGGCTCAAAAACGTAATCAATATTACGAATTGAGCGGCGCCAAGCCTATCGGGTGCCGCCCGGAGATCGATAAGTGCCCTCCCGGAGACCTCGCATGACCATGTCCTACCAGCCGCGCCGCGCGTGGCTGACCGCAGTGCTGTTGTTCTTCTTCCTGGTGGTCAACGCCATGGACAAGATGGTGGTGGGCCTGCTGGCCGCGCCGATGATGGATGAACTGGGGCTGACGCCGGCGCAGTTCGGCCTGGTCGGCAGCAGCTTCTTCTGGCTGTTCGCGGTGTCCGGCGTGCTGGGCGGCTTTCTTGCCAACCGCACGCCGACCTCGCGGCTGCTGGTCTGCATGGCGCTGGCATGGTCGCTGTGCCAGATCCCGCTGGCGCTGTCGTCCAGCCTGGCGGTGCTGATCGTCTCGCGCATCCTGCTGGGTTTCATGGAAGGGCCGGCTGCGCCAGTGGCGATCCACGCCTGCTACAAGTGGTTTCCGGACCGCCGGCGCAACCTGCCCGTGGCGGTGCTGACGCAGGGGGCCGGGATCGGCATCGTGCTGGCGGGCTTCCTGATCCCGGCGGTTGCCGTGCATTGGGGCTGGCGTGCCAACTTCTACGTGCTGGCGGCGCTGGGCGTGCTGTGGGCCGTGGCCTGGCTGGCGCTCGGGCGCGAAGGCACGCTCGACGAGCGCCCGGCGGGGCACGCTGCGCCCCACGCCTGCGTGGCCGCCAGCGCGCCGCTGCGCCTGCCGTACCGGGTATTGCTGAGCGATCCCACGGTGCTGGGCTGCTTCGCGCTGCGGCTGGCGGCATACTGGGGCCTGGCGCTGTGCCTGACCTGGATCCCGGCCTACCTGCAGAGCGGGCTGGGCTTCGACCACGCCGTCAGCGGCAAGCTGTTCGCGCTGATCATCGGCACCAACCTGCCGTTGACGCTGGCCATTGCCTGGTTCTCTGAGCGGCTGCTGGCGCGCGGCGTGTCGTCGCGGGTGGCGCGCGGGCGGGTCTCGGCCGGCATGCTGCTGCTGGCAGGCGGATTCTTCCTGTTGCTGCTGTGGCCGGACACCACGCCGGTCATGCGGGTGGGCCTGCTGGTAGTGGCCTGCGTGTGCGCGCCGGCGATCTATTCGCTGGGCCCGGCGATGCTGGCTGAGGTGGTGCCGGCGGGGCAGCGCGGTGCGATCCTCGCCATCGATGCGTCGGTGTCGTCGCTGGCTGGCGTGCTGGCGCCGCTGGTCACGGGCGTGCTGGTGCAGAACGTCCCTGGGGCACGCGGTTTCGAGCTGGGCCTGGCCGTCTGCGGCGCGATCATGGTGGTGGCGGCGCTGGCGGGCCTGTACGTGGTCAACCCTGAGCGCTCGCGCCGCCGGCTGGCCGCGCACCTGCCGTCGCGTGCCGAAGCGGGGCAGCCCGCGGTGGCAGCTGGCTGAATCCCCAACGCCCGGGCTATGACCCGGGCCTACCGCCCGGCATCGCCGCCGGCTTGCGCCACCGCTTCATGCACCAGCGCCGCGAAGACGCGCATGGCCGGCGACGGTGAGCGCCCGGCCAGCGACACGATCCCATACTGCGCCCTCAGCTCGGTTGGCGAGTGCATCGGCAGGGCCACGGCCATGCCTTGCGCGCAGGCCTCGGCCATCATCGCCACGGGTACCAGCGCCACGGCATCGACGGCCAGCAGCAGCGAGCGCAGCGCGTGCATGTCGTTGCAGGTGACGGTCATCAGCCCGGGCGCGTCCTCGGAGACCGGACCGCTGCCACCGCTGGCTTCATGCAGTGCCTGCCGGAAGAAGCGCAGGATATGTGCCGGCAGCCGCGTCCCTGCCACCGGATAGGCGCGCAGCTCGGCCAGGCTGACTTCGCGCTGCCGCGCCAGCGGGTGCCCGCTGCGCACGAAGAATGCCGTTTCCAGCGCCGGCAGCCGGTCAATCTGCAGGTGCCCCAGTTCCGCCAGGCTGCGGCTTTCGCCGACAAAGACATCGAGGCGTTCCGCTTCGAGCGAACGCCGCATGGCCGGCGTGTCCGCGGTCTCCAGGTCGATGCGCAGATGCGGGTAGCGCCGCACCAATGTCTCGAGCACGGGATCGAGCAGGAACGATGCCGCGAACGGCCCGAAGCCCGCGCGGATCGTGCCGATCTCTACTTCCTCCAGCAGTTGCAGGTCGCGCCGCAACTCGCGCTGTTCGCGCAGCATGCGGCGCGCGCGCTCGAGCGCCAGCATGCCGGCGGCGGTTGGCCTCACCTTGCCGTAGCTGCGGTCGATCAGCGGCCCCAGGTCCGCTTCCAGCGCCTGGATGCTGCGGGTCAGCGCCGGCTGCGACAGGTGCAGGGCGCTGGCGGCACGGGCAAAACTGCCTTGCTCGACCAGCGTGACGAAGTGATGCAGCTGCCTTAGTCCCATGAATTAATCTTTTATGCATCAAAAACTGAAAAATATTGCATTGGACGTAATTTCTCAAGCCCGCTAACGTTGTCCTTCAAAACCATAAAGACGACCTGGAGACGACATGAACCGACGCGCATGGCTCGCGCTGGCCGCTGGCGGGCTGACTGGCGGGCTTTCGCTCAGCCTGGCCCTGCCCGCCGCCGCACAGGCCTATCCCGCCAAGCCGATCCGCATCGTGGTGCCTTATGTGGCCGGCGGCGGCACCGACACCATCGCCCGTGCCATGGGCGAAAAACTCAGCAAGCGCCTGGGCCAGCCCGTGGTGGTGGACAACAAGGCGGGCGCCTCGGGCATCATCGGCACCGACGCCGTGGCCAAGGCCGCGCCGGATGGCTACACGCTGTTGATGACCCTGACGCAGTCGGTGCTGACCAACCAGTTCCTGTACCAGAAACTGCCCTACGACCCGCGCAAGGACCTGACCATGATCAGCGTGCTGGCCGATGCGCAGCTGGTGCTGGTGGCCCATCCGTCGGTGCCGGTGCGCACCGTGCGTGAACTGGGCGAGTACGCGCGCAGCCGGCCGGGCAAGCTCAGCTATGCCTCGTGGGGCGTGGGTTCGCTGTCGCACCTGAGCGGCGCCTACTACAGCAAGCTGGTGCACGGCCAGGCCACGCACGTGCCCTACAAGGGCGAGGCGCCGATGATGCAGGACCTGCTGGGCGGGCAGGTGCAGTTCGGCTTTGCCAGCATCCTGACCGCCAAGCCCTATATCCAGAGCGGCAAGCTCAAGGCACTGGCGGTGACCGGCACGCAGCGCAGCAGCGCGCTGCCTGACATGCCCACCTTCGCTGAGTCCGGCATGCAGGACAGCGCCTTCAAGACCGTCGGCTGGATCGGCCTGGTGGCGCCGGTGGGCGTGCCCGCGCCGATTCTCGCCAGGCTTGAAGGCGAAGTGCGCGCCATCCTGCAGGCGCCCGACATGCAGGAGCGACTGGTCGCGCTGGGGCTGCGCACGGTGGGCAGCTCGCCGGCCGAGGCGCAGGCGCTGTATGCGCGCGACTGGCCGGTGCTGAAGACGTTGGTGGCGGATTCAGGCGCGAAGCTCGACTGATTTTCACGGCTGGCTCCCGACGGCGGGCGGCGCGGCAATTGCCGTGTGCGCCCGCTTTTCTGTTTGCACGATGCCGCGCGAAGCGCTTTTGAAAGTCGAATGGAAACCATTGGTATTCGCATCCGCAATAGCGCGTGAAAACCCGGCGAAAATGCGGCGGCGAGGCCGAATTTGCTTGATGTCCGCTCTTGCCGGACTACCATGAAGTTCGCGGCGGGATAATCACTGCGGGGTTTTCGTGTTTACGAAAATGAGAGTAGGTCCATCAGTTTCGAGGGGTCGTTGGGGGCAGTCATGAAAAGCGACAAGAAGGTGATCCAGTTGCTCAATGGCCAGCTCCGGCATGAGTTGACCGCGATCAACCAGTATTTCCTGCATGCCCGCATGTACCGGCATTGGGGGCTCGGTGCCCTGGGCAAGCACGAGTACGAGGAATCGATCGAGGAAATGAAGCACGCGGACAAGCTGATCGAGCGCATCCTGTTGCTCGATGGCCTGCCCAACCTGCAGGACCTGGACAAGCTGCTGGTCGGCGAGAACACCGAGGAGATGCTCGGTTGCGACCTGAAGCTCGAACAGGTGTCGCAGGCCAGCTGCAAGGAAGCGATCAAGTTTTTCGAGTCGGTCGGCGATTATGTCTCGCGCGAGATCGTGGTCGATATCCTCGCCGACACCGAGGAGCATATCGACTGGCTCGAGGCGCAGCTGGAACTGGTGAACAAGGTCGGGCTGCAGAACTACATCCAGTCCGCGATGGGTTAGGGGCCGGCCCCGTCTCCTGCAAAGATTTCCATTTCCCGCTACACTGCGGCCCGCAGCACGTAGCGTCGCACAGACGCGGCGTCAGCGGCGGGGTGGCAGAGTGGTGATGCAACGGCCTGCAAAGCCGTATACGACGGTTCGATTCCGTATCCCCGCCTCCAGTCTTTCCTTGCCTGGCACAAGTTGCCGGGCCGTCTTGTGCGCGCCCGCGCAATTTCCCCGGTTTTCATGGGCTTGTCACAGTGACTCGTCTTGCACGGCAGCCATGCGGTGCTGCGCATAATTGGCGCGATGGCGCGGGCCGTTTCGGCCTCCCGTTTCCGTTACTTCCCCAATAGAACAACGCCACTGAATCGGGTAATGTTGCCTGACAGGCCACATGGCCTGCGTGCAACCCGTGCCGCCGGATGGCGGCACAACCATGTCCGGGCTTCCATGGTGTTCCCGTCGCGAGGTGATGTGAAAAAGAGAGGCTCCAGATGATCAAGGACTTGCGGATCCGCGCGGCCATGCCCTCGGACGCGCCAGCCGTGGGCAGCGTGCTGGAACGCTGCGGCCTGCCCGTGGACGATGTGGCACGCTTGCTCGAGCACTTCCACGTTGCCATCCTTGGATCGCAGATCATTGGCTGCGCTGCCGGCGAGCGTTTCGGCGAGACCGTGGTGATCCGCAGCGTTGCCGTATTGCCGGAACACCGCGACCAGGGCGTGGCCACGCATGTGGTGCGCGCCGCGCTGATGCGCGCACGCGCCAATGGCGCGCGGCGCGCGGTGCTGCTGGCCTCGAGCTGCCCGAGCTATTTCGCGCGCTACGGTTTTACGCTGGTGCCGGCCGCGAAGCTGCCGGCCGAGGTCATGTCATCGAGCGAATTCCACCGCCATACCGATACGCCGCCGCTATGCATGTGGTGCGAGCTGGACTGAACCCGCATGCACCGATGGCACGCCTCAGTGCGCGCCCTCGCAGCGGCTGATCTCCACCGTCACGTGCACCAGTTCTTCATGCACGGATAGTGCCTCGCGCACGCGCTGCGGGGTCAGCGCCGGATCGTGCGTGACCAGGCAGGCGATGCAGGCAAACTGCTGCCGGCCCACGCGCCAGACATGCAGGTCGGTCACACTGGTGCGCTCCTCGCCGTTGGCATCGGCAGGGTCCAGGCCCGCCAGCACCTCGCGCACTTCTTCCACCACCGGATGGTCCATCTCGCGGTCCAGCAGCACGGCGCCGCTCTGGCGCAGCAGCCCGACGGCCCACCTGCCGACCAGCGCGGCGCCCACCAGACCCATCGCCGGATCCAGCCACGCCCAGCCCAGCCACCAGCCGCCGGCCAGCGCGACAAGCGCCAGCACCGAGGTCGCGGCGTCGGCCAGCACATGCACGTAGGCGGCGCGCAGGTTGATGTCGTGGTGGTGGCCGTGGCCGTAATCATGGCCGTGGTGATGGTGGCCATGGTCGTGCCCGTGGTCGTGCCCGTGCGCATGGCCGCCCAGGATCAGCGCGCAGCCCAGGTTGACCAGCAGGCCGAGCGCGGTCACGGCCATGGCCTCGCGGTAGTGGATGTCCTGCGGGCTGAGCAGCCGCTCGACCGAGCCGGCCGCCATCAGCGCCGCGATGCCAAGCAGGAACACCGCGCTGGCAAAGCCGGCCAGCACCTCGATCTTCCACGTGCCGAAGGCAAAGCGCCGGTCGCCGGCGTAGCGGCGTGCGGCGGCGTAAGCGAAGGCCGACAGGCCGATGGCCAGCGCGTGCGAGCTCATGTGCCAGCCATCGGCCAGCAGCGCCATCGAGTTGAACCAAAGGCCGGCAGCGATCTCTACCACCATAGTGGCGGCGGTGATCGCCATCACCAGGCGTGTGCCGCGTTCGGCGGCGCGGTTGCCGGCGTCGAAAGCGTGGCTGTGGGTCCAGGCGGACAGGTCGTGGCTATGCATGGTCTGGTTCTGCTGCGCGCTTGAGAGCTGAAATCGTCACCCCGCGTGGGGCAATGCAGGCACAAGGGTAGCAGAGCCCCGGCGCTTCGGCGGCCGCGTCCCTGACGGCTGCAGGGACAGCTGGCGCGCACTTTGTGTGCTCCCTGCGGTACACAAATAGACCCTGGCTGTCAGCGGGGAATCCACGCCGTCCTTACATACATTCATGAATGGATGTATGATTCAACGAAAAATTCACACTGCCTTCACGACTTTGTTGTCCATTCCGAGATGAGCTATCGATTTATCGCTATCTGCCTGACCGCCTGGCTGGGACTCTGCGCTACCGCGGGCTGGCTGGTCGAGCGCCTCTGGAGCTGACCGCTCGATCCTGCGCGGGTGCTAAGCCGCGCGCGGTGCCTGCGCCAGACGGTCGAAGAACTGCCACAGCTGTGGCGCATCGCCGGTGGCCACATTGAAGCGGATCCACGGCGAATCGGTCTCGTCCGGCTCGAAATACGACCCTGGCGCCAGCCAGATGCCATGCTCCAGCGCCAGCGTGGCCAGGCGGTTGCCGTGCAGCGGCCCGCCGCGGCGGCTGGCCTGCAGCCGCGCCTGTGCCGCCTCGTTCAGGCGCGCCCAGGCGAACATCCCGCCCTCCGGGCGCAGCAGCACCTCCAGCCCGTGGGCTTCCATCTTTTCCGTCACGCGATCCTGCTGCGCGCGCAGCCGCTCGGCCAGCGCCGCCACGTGGCGGCCGTAGTGGCCGCTGGTCAGCACCGAGTAGACCAGCCGCTCGGTGACTTCCGACGAGGTCAGGCCGACCGCCATCTTGGTGCGCGCGAAGGCCTTGGCCAGGTCGGGGCTGGCGGCCAGATAGCCGACCCGCAGCGACGGCGTGATGGTCTTGGAAAAGCCGTTGATGTAGACCACCTGCGACAGCCCGTCCATGGCCGCCAGCATCGGCGAGCCGGCCGGCGCCAGCTCGCGGTAGATATCGTCCTCGACCACCAGCAGCCGGTGCTGCTCGGCCAGCTGCAGCACGCGGAAGGCGTTCATGCTGCTCAGGCTGGCGCCGGTCGGGTTCTGCAGCACGGTATTGATAAAGAGCGCGCGCGGGGCATGGGCGCGGATGGCATCGTCCAGCGCATCGGTATCCAGCCCCGCCGCAGAGCGCGGCACGCCCACCACGCGCAGTCCCGCCAGCCGCAGGATCTGCAGGAGGTTGCAGTAGCAGGGCGATTCCACCAGCACCGTATCGCCGGCACGCAGCAGCGTGCGCACCACCAGGTCCAGCGCCTGTGTGGCGCCCTGCGTCAGTACCACCTGCTGCGCCTGCAGCGGGATGCCGTACTGGCCCAGGCCGGCGGCGATATGCTCGCGCAGCGGTGCAAAGCCGTACGGATGGCCGTAGCCCGACAGCTGCGCCGCCGGCACGCGCGCCGAGGCGCGCATGGCCTGGTGCAGCCCTTCCTCATTGAGCCAGTCGCCGGGCAGCCAGCCGGCGCCGGCCTTGATCGGCACCGAGTGGTCGGCGAACACATCCGACAGCAGCCACGCCGCGTTCAGTCCCGGCGCCTCCCATTGCGGCGCGCGCGCGTGCCCGGCCGGGGCATGGCGATGGGCCACGGTATAGCCCGAGCCCGGGCGTGCCGCCAGGTAGCCCAGCGCGGTCAGCCGGCCGTAGGCCTCGGCCACGGTGAAGGTGCTGACGTGGTGGTGCTGGGCAAAGCGGCGCACCGAGGGCAGGGCGGTGCCGGCGCGCAGCGCGCGCTGCTCGACCAGTGCGGCGATGCCGGCGACGATCTGCTCGGTCAGGGTGTCGCCGTCGCGGCGGCTGCGGGTCAGGGTCAGGGTCAGGGTCAGCATCAGGCACTCGGGCAAGCGTGAACCTGTACAGTTTAGCGGTTGGAGGCAGGCCAGGGTGCGGTGGTTTTCCGCAAAGCGAAATTTGCCGCAGTGCAGCGTGGAATGACGTACCGCGGTCCAGAGCGGGTCGTGGTACGGCAGCGGGCTGGCGGCCCCCCGATGGCTCTTGCCTGTACGGTTTGGCATGTTCAAACTGCACGGTAAGGCAGTCTTGTCCGGACTGTATATTTTGTCGGCCAGACGCCGCCGGTAGAGTGGCCCTCATTGCCCGCCGCGCTGCCAGCCAGCGTGCCACCAGCCAATCCGACCCGATTTCCCCTAGGAGGACGTATGGACGCCGCCAAGACCGTGATTCCCGATCTCGATGCCCTGTGGATGCCCTTCACCGCCAACCGCCAGTACAAGGCGGCGCCGCGCCTGCTGGCGTCGGCCAGCGGCATGTACTACACCACCCACGACGGCCGCCAGATCCTGGACGGTTGCGCCGGCCTGTGGTGCGTGGCCGCCGGCCACTGCCGCAAGGAAATCGCCGAGGCGGTAGCGCGCCAGGCTGCCACGCTGGACTATGCGCCACCGTTCCAGATGGGCCATCCGCTGTCGTTCGAGGCCGCCACCAAGGTGGCCGCGATCATGCCGCAGGGGCTGGACCGCATCTTCTTCACCAACTCGGGCTCGGAGTCGGTCGACACCGCGCTGAAGATCGCACTGGCCTACCACCGTGCACGCGGCGAAGGCCAGCGCACGCGCTTTATCGGGCGCGAGCGCGGCTATCACGGCGTGGGCTTCGGCGGCATGGCGGTGGGCGGCATCGGCCCGAACCGCAAGGCGTTCTCGGCCAACCTGATGCCGGGCACCGACCACCTGCCGGCCACGCTGAATATCGCCGAGGCCGCCTTCTCCAAGGGCCAGCCGCAGTGGGGCGCGCACTTGGCCGATGAGCTTGAGCGCGTCCTGGCGCTGCACGACCCGTCCAACGTTGCCGCCGTGATCGTCGAGCCGCTGGCCGGCTCCGCCGGCGTGCTGGTGCCGCCGGTCGGCTACCTGGAAAAGCTGCGTGAAATCACCAGCAAGCATGGCATCCTGCTGATCTTCGACGAGGTCATCACCGCCTTCGGCCGCCTCGGCGCCGCCACCGCGGCCGAGCGCTTCAAGGTCACGCCGGATCTGATCACCATGGCCAAGGCGATCAACAACGCCGCGGTGCCGATGGGCGCCGTCGCCGTGCGCCGCGAAGTGCATGACACCGTGGTCAATTCGGCCGCGCCGGGCGCGATCGAGTTGCTGCATGGCTACACCTACTCCGGCCACCCGCTGGCCGCGGCTGCCGCCATTGCCACCCTCGACCTGTACCAGCGCGAAAACCTGTTCGGCCGCGCCGCCGAGCTGGCGCCGGTGTTCGAAGCCGCAGTGCACGGCGTACGCGGCGCGCCGCACGTGAAGGACATCCGCAACTACGGCCTGGTCGCCGGCATCGAGCTGGAGCCGCGCCCCGGCCAGCCCGGCGCGCGCGCATATGAGGCCTTCCTGAAGTGTCTGGAGCTCGGCGTGCTGGTGCGCTACACCGGCGACATCCTGGCGTTCTCGCCGCCGCTGATCATCTCTGAAGCCCAGATCGGCGAACTGTTCGATACGGTGAAGAAGGCGCTGCAGGACATCAAGTAAGCGGCGCGCGCCGCATCGCATTGCCGCCGGACCTGCGGGTCCGGCCTCCCTGATTGCACGCCGGGGCGCGCGCTGACTTGCGTGCCGCGGCAATCGAAGGAAATCCCAAGTGAGCATCGCAGAAAACCGGCAACTGGCCGAGATCCAGCATTTCATCGGCGGCGCCGTGCGCCGCGCCGGCGGCCAGCGCCTGGCGGACGTATTCAACCCCGCCACCGGCGAAGTCGCCGCGCGCGTGGCACTGGCCACCGCGCAGGACGTGGCCGACGCCGTTGCCGCCGCCCATGCCGCATTCCCCGCCTGGGCCGACACCCCGCCGCTGCGCCGCGCGCGCATCCTGTTCAAGTTCAAGGAGCTGCTCGACCAGCACCACGACGACCTGGCCGCGCTGATCACGCGCGAGCACGGCAAGGTGTTCTCGGATGCAAAAGGCGAAGTCACGCGCGGCATCGAGGTGGTGGAATTTGCCTGCGGCATCCCCAACCTGCTCAAGACCGACTTCACCGACAACATCGGCGGCGGCATCGACAACTGGAACCTGCGCCAGCCGCTCGGCGTGGTGGCCGGCATCACGCCGTTCAACTTCCCGGTGATGGTGCCGATGTGGATGTTCCCGGTGGCGATCGCCTGCGGCAATACCTTCGTGCTGAAGCCGTCGGAACGCGATCCGTCGCCGAGCCTGCTGATTGCCGACCTGCTGCGCCAGGCGGGATTGCCTGATGGTGTGTTCAACGTGGTGCAGGGTGACAAGGAAGCGGTCGATGCACTGCTGGCGCATCCGGATGTGCAGGCGCTGTCGTTCGTCGGTTCGACGCCGATTGCGGAGTACATCTATACGGAAGGCACCAAGCACGGCAAGCGCGTGCAGGCGCTGGGTGGTGCCAAGAACCATCTTGTGGTGATGCCCGATGCGGATCTCGACCAGGCGGTCGATGCGCTGATCGGTGCCGCGTATGGTTCTGCCGGCGAACGCTGCATGGCGATCTCGGTCGCCGTGGCCGTGGGCGATGTCGCCGACAAGCTCGTGCCGCGGCTCGCCGAACGCGCCAGCTCGCTGAAGATCCGCAACGGCATGGAGTCCGACGCCGAAATGGGTCCGCTGGTAACCGCTGCGCACAAGGCGAAGGTGGAGGGCTATATCGCCAAGGGCGTGGAAGAGGGCGCGACGCTGGTCACGGATGGCCGCGGTCATACCGTACCCGGCCATGAGAACGGCTTCTATGTCGGCGGCACGCTGTTCGACCACGTCAAGCCGGACATGACGATCTACAAGGAAGAGATCTTCGGCCCGGTGCTGTCGGTAGTGCGCGTGCATGACTTTGCCGAAGCGGTGGCGCTGATCAATGCGCATGAATACGGCAACGGCGTGTCGTGCTACACCAGCGACGGCGGCATCGCGCGTGCGTTCGCGCGGCAGATCCAGATCGGCATGGTCGGCATCAACGTGCCGATTCCGGTGCCGATGGCATGGCATTCATTCGGCGGCTGGAAGCGCTCGCTGTTCGGTGACCACCATGCCTATGGCGAGGAGGGCGTGCGTTTCTACACGCGCTACAAGAGCGTGATGCAGCGCTGGCCGGATTCGATCGCCAAGGGCGCTGAGTTCACTATGCCGGTGGCAAAGTAGATTATTGTGCCTATCGGGCGGGGATCGCTTGACGGTCCCCGCTCCGTTCAGGCGCCAGCGGCCGCTTCTATGTGCGTGATCCGTTCGGGCGGCTGGTGAATATCCTCATGCATGCCTGAGCGAGGTTACCCGGCGCTGCACGTGCTGGCTTGCCGATAGGCGGGATCCTGTCGGCGCCCGGCTGCGGCGGCTGACATTCTCCTTCCGCAGCTTTGCTTGCAGTCGGTGCCGGCCAGCCTGGCCTTTCCTATCATTCGATGACGTGCCTGCCGCGCGCGGGCGCGCAATGTGACGCCTTCGCGCCGCGGCGGGCGTAAACTACCGCCCTTTTTCCGGGCCTGCGCGCCTTGCCGCCGCGTGCCCGGCCACAGTTGCAGGGAGTCTGAATGAGCTTGTTCCGCACCAAGGACATCGACGCGATGCTGGCCGTCGCGCGCGATGACGGCCTGAAGAAGGTGCTGGGTCCGACCGACCTGGTGATGATGGGCATCGGCGCCATCATCGGCACCGGCATTTTCGTGCTGACCGGCACCGGCGCGCTGACCGCGGGGCCGGCGCTGACGGTGTCGTTCGTGATCGCGGCACTGGCGTGCGGCTTTGCCGCGCTGTGCTACGCGGAGTTTGCCTCGGCGATCCCGGTGTCGGGATCGATCTATACCTACAGCTATGCCACGCTGGGCGAGATCGTCGCGTGGATGATCGGCTGGGACCTGCTGCTGGAATACGGGCTGGCCACGTCCGCCGTGTCGGTGGGATGGTCGGGCTACTTCCAGTCGCTGATGGCAGGCTTCGGGCTGAAGCTGCCGGCGGCGCTGACCGCGGCGCCAGGCTCGGTGCCGGGGGTGAAGACCATGCTGAACCTGCCGGCGTGCCTGATCATGCTGGCCATCACCTGGGTGGTGTCCTACGGCGTGCGCGAATCCACGCGCATCAACAACCTGATGGTGGCGGTCAAGATCGGCGTGGTGCTGCTGTTTATCGCGGTGGGCGTGTGGCATGTGCAGCCGGCCAACTGGCAGCCGTTTGCGCCATTCGGCTTTGCCGGCATCTTCAATGCGGCGGCGCTGGTGTTCTTTGCCTTTATCGGCTTCGACGCGGTGACCTCGGCCGCGGAAGAGGTGCGCAACCCGCGGCGCGACCTGCCGATCGGCATTATCGGTTCGCTGGCGGTGTGCACGGTGCTGTATGTGGTGGTGGCGGCGATCATGACCGGCATCGTGCCGTTCGCGAAGTTTGCCGGCGTGGACCACCCGGTGTCGCTGGCGCTGCAGTTCGCGGGCCAGAACTGGGTGGCGGGCTTTGTCGACCTTGGCGCGATCCTGGGCATGACCACGGTGATCCTGGTGATGACCTACGGCCAGACCCGCGTGATCTTTGCGATGTCGCGCGACGGCCTGCTGCCCGAGCGGCTGTCCTCAGTGCACCCGGTGCATGCCACGCCGTATTTCGCCACCTGGACCGTGGGCATCGTGTTTGCCGCGATTGCCGCCTTCGTGCCGCTGAACGTGCTGGCCGAGCTGATCAATATCGGCACGCTGGCGGCCTTCACTCTGATCTCGGTGGCGGTGCTGGTGCTGCGCAAGACGCGCCCGGAACTGCCGCGCGCATTCCGTTGCCCGGGCGTGCCGGTGGTGCCGCTGCTGTCGATCGGCTTCTGCCTGTTCCTGATGGCGCACCTGCAGGCGCTGACCTGGATTGCCTTCCTGGTGTGGCTGGCGGTGGGGCTCGTGATCTACTTCGGCTACGCGCGGCGCAATGCCGTGCTGCATAACCACGGCGGCTGAGCGCCTTCAGCTGCCGCGCCCGGCCGCGGCCTTCATGAAGGCCACCGCGCGCGGCTCGTTGGCGTAGGCGGCGTTGATCCGGATCCATGCCGAGGTCTCGCCGCCCGGGCGGAAGTAGTTGCCCGGCGCCAGCGTCACGCCGTATTCCTCGCCCAGCGTCACCAGGTCGCGTGAATCCTCGATGCCGGGTGGGCGCGCCCACAGGAAGTTGCCGCCGGACGGCTGGCAGAACACCTCCCAGCCGTTGCCGGTCAGCTGCCGCACGGCATTGGCGCAGGCCTCGCGCACGCGCAGGCGCAGCCGCTCCACATACTTGCGGTAGCCGCCGCGCTCCAGCAGCGCCGCCGTGACTGCTTCCGCGAAGTGCGAGCCGGCCACGCTGGTCAGCACCTTCACATCGACCAGGTCCTTGACCAGCGCCTTGTCGGCCACCAGGTAGCCGACCCGCAGCGAGGCCGACACCGTCTTGGAAAAGCCGCCGATGTAGATCACGTGCTCAAGCTGGTCCAGCGTGGCCAGCCGGTCGGTGAAGTGGGTCTGGAAGTCCGAGAAGATATCGTCCTCGACAAAGCGGAAGCCATGCCGGCGCGCCAGCTCCAGCAGCCGGAATGCCACCGGCGGCGCCAGTGTCGACCCGGTCGGGTTCTGCAGCACGCTGTTGGTGAAGAACAGCTTGGGCTTGTGCTGGCGCAGCAGCGCCTCGGTGGCGTCCGGGTCGGGGCCGTTGGGCGTGTGCGGCACGCCCACCAGCTGCACCCCGTGCAGCCGCAGCAGGCCGAACAGGTTGTAGTAGCCGGGATCTTCCACGAACACCGTATCGCCGGGCTTGAGCAGGTGGCGCACCACCAGGTCCAGCGCCTGGCTGGCACCGGTGGTGATCAGCACTTGCGGCAGTTCGGCGGCGATGCCCAGCTGGCGCACGCGCAGCAACACCTGGCGGCGCAGTTCCGGATGCCCCATCGGCGTGGCGTAGTGGATCACGCTGTCGATCTCGTTGCGCGAGATCGCGCGGATCGCCTGCGTCAGCCCCTCAACGTCGCGCCAGGTCTCGGGCACGAAGCCGCCGGCCAGCTTGAGCGTGCCGCTGGGGTGGTTGAACTGCTCGAGGATGTGGTCGGAAAGATCCTCGGCCAGGCTCGGATCCGACCAGCCGCACGCTGAGCGCCCCGCCAGCGGACTGTCCGCCACATAGAAGCCCGAACCCTGGCGCGAATCCAGCAGCCCCTGCGATACCAGCCGGTCATAGGCTTCGATCACCGGGAAGCGGCTGATGCCGTTCTCCGCCGCCAGCTGCCGGATCGACGGCAGCTTTGCGCCAGGCCGAGCCTCGCGGTTGCCGATCCACGACTTCACGCCGTTGACGATCTGATCGGTCAGTGGAATTCCGGTAGAAGCATCTAAGATTAGTTTCATAAGGCAGGGCAGCCGGGGGAAACCGGAGGGCGCAACTGTCAGGGAAAACTACTGAACAGTTCATCGAAAACTGTTCACAACTGTACATGGGATTGTAGTGAGGGATGCGAATAATGGAAGCGTGGCGGAGAAAGGCGCCGGCTCCTGTGGTCATTCGGCATCCAGGAGTCGGCACCGGACCAGACCGCCGGGCTGATGAGGAGTGCGACATGCGCGAACTACGGACTTTCGAACTGGACGAGCCCGGACAGCCAGTGAGCTGGCGCGCCGGTTACGGGCAGACCGTCTGCGCGGCGGCGGGCAAGCTGTGGGTGACGGTGGAAGGCAATCCCAACGACATCTGGCTGGAGCCGGGCGCCGAACTGCCGTTGCCGGAAGGCTACCGGGTGTGGCTGTCGGGCGATGGCGCGGGCGCGCGCTTCACGCTGGCACAGGTGCCGGCACCGTGGTCGCTGCGGCGGCTGGTGGCGTGGCTGCGGGTGATGCGGCACCGGGTGGAGGAGCACAGCACGGATGCGTTCGGGGAGTGCCCCAGGATCTGGGCCTGAGCGGCCACTCACGCTCTGCCGGAACGGCCACCTGCGGGTGGCCTTTTGTTTGCCCGGGCGCTTGCGCGGCGCGTGCCGCGGGCGCCTACTCTATAGGGACAGCCCGTCCCACGCACGCCGGTCTCGGGGTTCCGCCTCATTGCTTTACGTTAACGTCAACGTCATATAATCGATCGGCCCCGATCCGGGGGCGCAGCCCGCGCGTTTGCAGCCAAGCCGGCACAGAGCGGTACTTCCGGCGCACGCTGCGGTGGCAGCCAACACCACAGACGGTGGAGACAATGACCGACCTTTCCGATGTGCATGATGTGCGCCGCGGTGCGCCCCAGCCCAAGCCCACCGCGCAAGGCCGCGGTCCGGTCAACAAGGTGCGCTTTGTCACGGCGGCGTCGCTGTTCGATGGCCATGACGCCTCGATCAACATCATGCGCCGCATCCTGCAGTCGCATGGCTGCGAGG
Source organism: Cupriavidus sp. FW305-46 (assembly GCF_058787075.1). NCBI lineage: Bacteria > Pseudomonadati > Pseudomonadota > Betaproteobacteria > Burkholderiales > Burkholderiaceae > Cupriavidus > Cupriavidus sp. FW305-46. The sequence continues at coordinate 28,550 of NZ_JBYSZI010000039.1, read as the reverse complement.
TGGTCCACCTCGGCCACAACCGCTCGGTCGAGGAAGTGGTGACGGCGGCGCTGCAGGAAGACGCGCAGGGCATCGCGATTTCCAGCTACCAGGGCGGCCATGTCGAATACTTCAAGTACATGGTTGACCTGCTGCGCGAGAAGGGCGGCGAGCACGTGCAGGTCTTTGGCGGCGGCGGCGGCGTGATCGTGCCGGACGAGATCCGCGAGCTGCAGGCCTATGGCGTGGCGCGCATCTTCAGCCCCGAGGACGGCCAGCGCATGGGCCTGGCCGGCATGATTGCAGACATGGTGCAGCGCTGCGACATCGACCTGTCGCGCTATGCGCCGGCCACGTTGGAACCCGTTGCCGGTGGCGACCGCCGCACGCTGGCCCAGCTGATTACCGCGCTGGAGAACGGCAAGGCCGATGCGGCGCTGGTGCAGGCGATGCATGCGCAAGCGGCAGCGGCATCGAGCCCGGTGCTCGGCATCACCGGCACCGGTGGCGCCGGCAAGTCGTCACTGACCGACGAACTGATCCGCCGCTTCCGCCTCGACCAGCAGGATGCGCTGTCGATCGCCGTGATCTCGATCGACCCGTCGCGGCGCAAGTCGGGCGGCGCGCTGCTGGGCGACCGCATCCGCATGAATGCGATCAACCACCCGAACATCTTCATGCGCTCGATGGCGACGCGCGAGGCGGGCTCGGAGATCTCGCAGGCGCTGCCGGACGTGATCGCCGCGTGCAAGGTGGCGGGCTTCGACCTGGTGATTGTCGAGACCTCCGGCATCGGGCAGGGCGATGCGGCCATCGTGCCGCACGTGGACCTGTCGCTCTATGTGATGACGCCCGAGTTCGGCGCGGCCAGCCAGCTCGAGAAGATCGACATGCTGGACTTTGCCGACTTCGTCGCCATCAACAAGTTCGACCGCAAGGGCGCGCAGGACGCGTGGCGCGACGTGGCCAAGCAGGTGCAGCGCAACCGCGAGCAATGGCACGGCAAGGCCGAGGACATGCCGGTCTACGGCACGCAGGCGTCGCGCTTCAATGACGATGGCGTGACCATGCTGTACCAGGGGCTGCGCGCGGCGCTGGCCGAACGCGGCCTGAAGCTGCAGCCGGGCGTGCTGCCGGCGCAGGCGGGGCGCATCTCCACCGGCCAGAATGTGATCGTGCCGCCGGCGCGCAGCCGCTACCTGGCGGAACTGGCAGACACGGTGCGCGGCTACCACCGCCGCGTGATGGAGCAGAGCCGCATTGCACGCGAGCGCCAGCAACTGCGTGAATCGAGCCGCATGCTGCAGGCCGCGCAAGGCGATGGCGCCGCGCTGGATGCGCTGGCGGCGGAGCGCGACAACGCGCTGGGCCAGATCGAGCGCAAGCTGCTGGCGATGTGGCCGCAGATGCGCGAAGCCTACAGCGGCGACGAGTACGTAGTGAAAATCCGCGACCGGGAGATCCGCACCGGGCTGGTTACGACCACGCTGTCCGGCACCAAGGTGCGCAAGGTGGTGCTGCCGCGCTTCGAGGATGACGGCGAGGTGCTGAAGTGGCTGATGCGCGAGAACGTGCCCGGCAGCTTCCCGTACACCGCCGGCGTGTTCGCCTTCAAGCGCGAGAACGAGGACCCCACCCGCATGTTCGCCGGCGAGGGCGATGCTTTCCGCACCAACCGGCGCTTCAAGCTGGTGTCCGAAGGCATGGATGCCAAGCGCCTGTCGACCGCGTTCGACTCGGTCACGCTGTACGGCGAAGACCCGCACGTGCGCCCCGACATCTACGGCAAGGTCGGCAACTCCGGCGTGTCGATCGCCACGCTCGACGACATGAAGGTGCTGTACGACGGCTTCGACCTGACCAGCCCGAGCACCTCGGTGTCGATGACCATCAACGGCCCGGCCCCGACCATCCTGGCGATGTTCATGAACACCGCCATCGACCAGCAGCTCGACAAGTTCCGCGCCGACAACCAGCGCGAGCCCACCGCAGACGAGGAAGCGAAGATCCGCGCCTGGGTGCTGCAGAACGTGCGCGGCACGGTGCAGGCCGACATCCTCAAGGAAGACCAGGGCCAGAACACCTGCATCTTCTCCACCGAGTTCTCGCTCAAGGTGATGGGCGATATCCAGGAGTACTTTGTCCACCACCAGGTGCGCAACTTCTACTCGGTGTCGATCTCCGGCTACCACATCGCCGAGGCCGGCGCGAACCCGATCTCGCAGCTGGCGTTCACGCTGTCCAACGGCTTCACCTATGTGGAGGCGTACCTGGCGCGCGGCATGCATATCGACGATTTCGCGCCCAACCTGTCGTTCTTCTTCTCCAACGGCATGGACCCCGAGTACAGCGTGCTGGGCCGCGTGGCGCGCCGCATCTGGGCCGTGACCATGCGCGACAAGTATGGCGCCAACGAGCGCAGCCAGAAGCTGAAGTACCACATCCAGACCTCGGGCCGCTCGCTGCATGCGCAGGAGATCGATTTCAACGATATCCGCACCACGCTGCAGGCACTGATCGCGATCTATGACAACTGCAACTCGTTGCACACCAATGCCTACGACGAGGCCATCACCACGCCCACCGGCGAATCGGTGCGCCGCGCGCTGGCGATCCAGCTGATCATCAACCGCGAGTGGGGCGTGGCCAAATGCGAGAACCCCAACCAGGGCAGCTTCCTGATCGAGGAGCTGACCGACCTGGTGGAAGAGGCGGTGCTGCAGGAGTTCGAGCGCATTGCCGAGCGCGGCGGCGTGCTCGGTGCGATGGAGACCGGCTACCAGCGCGGCAAGATCCAGGAAGAGTCGCTCTACTACGAGCAGCTCAAGCACGACGGCACGCTGCCCATCATCGGCGTGAACACGTTCCGCAACCCGGACGGCGACCCGATCCCGCAGAAGCTGGAGCTGGCGCGCTCCAGCGAGGCCGAGAAGCAGAGCCAGCTCGACCGCCTGCATGCGTTCCAGCAGGCCCACGCGGCCGAGGCGCCGGCCATGCTGGCGCAGTTGCGCCAGGCGGTGATTGACAACCAGAACGTATTCGCGGTGCTGATGGACGCGGTGCGGGTTTGCTCGCTGGGGCAGATCACGCATGCGCTGTTCGAGGTGGGCGGACAGTACCGGCGCAATATGTAGAGCCGGCGGCACCGCGCAGCAAGCAGTGCCCGATTACCGCGCAGGGCGGCCGCAGTGAAGGGCCGCCCTGCGTTACACTCGAAGGCTGTGCCGGCGGCCGCGCCACGGCAAACGTATTCGAGACAACCGCAAGCCAACGATCATGGACACCCAGTACAACCCGACCAATATCTTCGCGAAGATCCTGCGCGGCGAGCTGCCGTGCATCAAGGTCTACGAGGACGACGACACCATCGCCTTCATGGACATCATGCCGCAGGCCGACGGCCATACGCTGGTGGTGCCCAAGGAAGCCGCGGTCAACCTGTTCGACCTGTCCGAGCAGGGCGCGCAGGCCGCCATCGTCGCCACGCAGCGCGTGGCGCGCGCGGTGCGCGCGGCGTTTGCGCCCGACGGCATCTCCATCGGCCAGTTCAACGGCGCGGCCGCGGGCCAGACCGTGCCGCACGTGCATTTCCATATCGTGCCGCGCTATGCCGACAGCGCGCTGCGCGGCCATGCGCGCGAGATGCAGGATCCGGAACAGCTCAAGGGCCATGCCGAGCGCATCATCGCAGCGCTGCGCGAGCAGGGCGCCTGAGCCGCGCCTGAACCGATCAATCAGCAATCCAACCAAGCAGAGGAAGACAAGATGAGCATCAGGACAGTGGGCATCGTCGGTGCCGGCACCATGGGCAATGGCATCGCCCAGGCCTGCGCAGTGGTAGGTCTCAACGTGGTGATGGTCGACATCAGCGATGCCGCCGTGCAGAAGGGTGTTGCCACCGTGGCGGGCAGCCTGGACCGGCTGATCAAGAAGGAAAAGCTGACCGAGGCCGACAAGGCCAGCGCGCTGGCGCGCATCAAGGGCAGCACCTCGTATGACGATCTCAAGGCCACCGATATCGTGATCGAGGCCGCCACCGAGAACTACGACCTGAAGGTCAAGATCCTCAAGCAGATCGACGGCATCGTCGGCGAGAACGTGATCATCGCGTCCAACACCTCGTCGATCTCGATCACCAAGCTGGCTGCCGTGACCTCGCGCGCCGACCGCTTTATCGGCATGCACTTCTTCAACCCGGTGCCGGTGATGGCGCTGGTGGAACTGATCCGCGGCCTGCAGACCAGCGACCCCACCCACGCCGCCGTCGAGGCCCTGTCGAAGCAGCTCGGCAAGTACCCGATCACGGTCAGGAACAGCCCGGGCTTCGTCGTCAACCGCATCCTGTGCCCGATGATCAACGAGGCCTTCTGCGTGCTGGGCGAAGGCCTGGCCTCGCCGGAAGAGATCGACGAAGGCATGAAGCTGGGCTGCAACCACCCGATCGGGCCGCTGGCGCTGGCTGACATGATCGGCCTGGACACCATGCTGGCCGTGATGGAAGTGCTGTACACGGAGTTTGCCGATCCGAAGTACCGCCCGGCGATGCTGATGCGCGAGATGGTCGCTGCCGGCTACCTGGGCCGCAAGACGGGCCGCGGCGTGTACGTCTATAGCAAGTAAGCTGCCCGGCACTTGCCGCGTGGTACAGCGGCCGCCTGCGGGCGGCCGCTGCTTTTTCGGTGCCGGTTCCGGTTGCCGCCAAATCCCGCTTACACGGCGTTATATGCCGAAACACTCCGCCGCATCCGGTAACAGGAATGCGCGGTAGAGTGCACCCATTCCCTTTACGACAAGACAAGCTCCATGGCTCACCCGATTCTCTTTGCTGCGCTGCTCGCGGGCGCAATGTCCCTGCTGGCGGCCCGTTCGGCGATGGCCCATGTGGACGTGGGCGTGCAGATCGGCGCGCCGGTTTATGCGGCGCCGGCCCCGGTCTATGTGGCACCCCCGCCGCACGTGGTGTATGCGCCGCGCCATCACGGCTGGCATGGCGACCGTTATTGGGATGGCCGTCGCTGGTATGGCCGCCATGAGTGGCGCGGCCGCCATCACCACTATCATCGGCATCATCACTATCGCCACCACGGCCATGGGCATCGCGGTCATCACGGGCATCGCGGTCATCACGGCCACTGATCGCCGCACCGGCTGAGGCGCCGCCCGGCACCACCGCCCGGCCGGCGTTCAGCGCAGCAGCACCAGCCGCGGCACCGCGTCCGCGCCGCTCCAGACCACCGCGTTCTGTTCGTATTTCTCGCCGAGTGCCCGTGCATCCGCCAGCGACAGCCCCGGCACCAGGAAGCTCGGCTCGGCCGGCCAGCCGTTGCGCGGATGCTCGCCGGCGGCTTCGATTGCGCGCAACCCCATCCTTGCCACGTCCTGCGCCAGCGCCTGCTGGCGCTTTGCGTTGGCGTCGTCGTCGCAGCGCAGGCTGAACGGGTTGGCGGCGGTAATGAAGGCGCTCGCTGCCACGCCCAGCGCGCGGTGCAGCGCCGCCAGCGGGGCGCTGGGTTGGTCTACCCGCAATATCATCGGCGGGTCGCCCAGCACGCGGTAATGGGTCTCGCGATAGGCCTGCAGCGTGGCGTCGTCGATGGTGCTGGCCATGTTATTCGCCGTACTGACGCAACCCCTCCAGGTCCAGCACCTCGATCACGCCGTAGTCCACCCGCACCAGGCCCTGCTGTTCCAGCACCTTGAGCGCCTGGTTGGCGCGCTGGCGCGAGATGCCAGCGAGCAGGCCGATCTCTTCCTGCGAGATCTCCAGCGTCTTGCCGATCCCCGGATACAGGTGCTCATTGAACAGCGACGACACCGCGCGCGCCACGCGCGAATCGATGTCGAGCAGCCGCTCGTATTCCACGGCGGCGATGAACTGTCCCAGGCGTTCGTTGAACTGGGTCAGCAGGAAGCGCGTGAACGGCAGGCTGGTATCCAGCAACCACAGAAAAGTGTCGCGCGGCAGGAAGGCGATGGTCGAGCGGCGCAGCGCCATCACGTCGTACTTGCGGATTTCCGACTTGAGCACCGCGCCTTCGCCGAACCAGCCGCCGGTGGGCACGCCGGTGAAGGTGACCGACTTGCCCGAGGGCGAAACCGTGGTGATCTTGACGATGCCTTCGAGCACGCCCATCCAGTGCTCGGCCATGTCACCCTTGTGACAGACGTAGTCGCCCTGGGTGTACTCGTGCACGAACATGGCGCGGCGCACGCGCTCGCGCTGCTCGGGACTCAGGTCTGCTGCCCACACGCAGCGGTCGACAAAATCGTTCAGCATGGCCTGCAGAAGCTCCCGTAGGGATTAACCCGGAATTGTCACCGGCGTGACAACCGGGGTTGTTGGCATGGGCTATCGTACGATCACAACGGAACCGCGGGTGCCACCAGCGGCACGCCGGGGCAAGGCGAAAACGCTTTCCCGGCGGCCTGACGCAAGGCACACCGGGCTTGATGCCAGGCGGCAATTGCTGCCGGGCAAAGCAAGCCAAGTATAACGATCGGACCGGCGCTTGACACCGGGCGTGGATCCCCACGCCGGAGGGACAGGAGACAGCGATGCAGGAATCGTCGGCGACGACCTTCCCGCGATGGCTGCTGGCGCACGCCCAGCAGCGGCCGGATCATCCGGCTCACCGCGAGAAGGATCTCGGCATCTGGCAGACATACAGCTGGGCCCAGGCGGCGCAGCAGGTGAGGGCACTGGCTTGCGGGCTGGCCGCACTCGGTTTCAGGCGCGGCATGAACCTGGCGGTGGTGGGCGACAACCGCCCGCGGCTGTACTGGGCCATGACCGCGGCGCAGGCGCTGGGCGGCGTGCCGGTGCCGCTGTACCAGGACGCCATCGCCAACGAGATGGTCTACGTGCTCAACGATGCGGAGATCGAGTTCGCCATCGTCGAGGACCAGGAGCAGGTCGACAAGCTGCTGGAAGTGGAAGCGCAGCTGGCCGAGTCCGGCCGCGCCGTGCGCCACGTCATCTTTGAAGACCCGCGCGGCCTGATGGACTACGACCATCCGTCGCTGATGTCTTATGAACAGCTACAGGAACTTGGCCGCGAGTTCGACCAGGCGCACCCGGGCTTCTATGACGAGGCCATTGCCGCCGGCCAGCCCGACGACACCGCGATCATCCTCTATACCTCCGGCACCACCGGCAAGCCCAAGGGCGTATGCCATTCGCACTACGGCCTGATCGGCGCGGCGCGCAACGGCTGCGCCTTTGACAAGCTCAGCGCGGACGACGACGTGCTGTCCTACCTGCCGATGGCATGGGTGGGCGACAACCTGTTCTCGTACGCGCAGGCGATGGTGGCGGGCTTCACGGTGAACTGCCCGGAATCGCGCGAAACGGTGATGACCGACCTGCGCGAGATCGGCCCCACCTACTACTTTGCGCCGCCGCGCATCTATGAAGGGCTGCTGACGCAGGTGATGATCCGCATGGAGGATGCCGGCTGGATCAAGCGCAAGCTGTTCCACTGGGCCATGGACGTGGCGAAGCGCTGCGGCACCGATATCCTCGACGGCAAGCCGGTATCGCTCGCGGACCGCGCGCGCTACGCCCTGGGCGAAGCGCTGGTCTACGGCCCGTTGCGCAATGTGCTGGGCATGAGCCGCATCCGCGTGGGCTATACCGCGGGCGAGGCGATCGGCCCGGACCTGTTCCGCTTCTACCGCTCGATCGGCGTGAACCTGAAGCAGTTCTACGGCCAGACCGAGACCTGCGCCTATGTGTGCCTGCAGCCGGACGGCAAGGTCAAGTTCGATTCAGTCGGCCCGGCCGCGCCCGGCATGGAAATCCGCATCGCCGACAACGGCGAGGTGCTGGTGCGCGGCGTGGGCCTGCTCAAGTCCTACTACAAGCGCGACGAGGCCACGCGCGAGGCCATCAACGACGAGGGCTACTTCATGACCGGCGACGCCGGCGTGATCGACGCCGACGGCCACCTGAAGATCATCGACCGCGCCAAGGACGTGGGCAAGCTGGCCGATGGCTCGATGTTCGCGCCCAAGTACATCGAGAACAAGCTCAAGTTCTTCCCGTACATCAAGGAAGCGGTGGCCTTCGGCAATGACCGCGACCAGGTCTGCGCGTTTATCAATATCGACTTCGAGGCCGTGGGCAACTGGGCCGAGCGCCGCCACCTGCCGTATGCCGGCTATGTCGACCTGGCCGCGCAGCCCGAGGTGCTGGAAATGATCGGCGAGTGCGTGAACCAGGTGAATGCCGACCTGGCCAACGACCCGATGCTGGCCGGTTCGCAGGTGGCACGCTTCCTGGTCCTGCACAAGGAACTGGATCCGGACGACGACGAGCTCACGCGCACGCGCAAGGTGCGCCGCGGCTTTATCGCCGACAAATACGGCGTGCTGGTGGACGCGCTCTATGCGGGCAAGTCCGAGCAGTTCATCGAGACGCGCGTCAAGTTTGAAGACGGACGCGAGGGCAGCGTGTCGGCCACGCTGAAGCTGGTCAATGCGAAGCGCCTGCCTGTGGCGGCGCGCGCGGCATGAGCGAGGGCAGCAAGATGACACAAGTAGCCTGGCAAGGCGCGGGGCAGCGCGAATGGGCGGGGACGGCACGCACGGATGCCAGCGGCACGGGCAGCGGCGGCGCGATCGCCCCGGCAGGCCCGATGTCTCCCGCGGGTCTGGCGGATGACAGCGGTGCGCATCCCGGCGCGCAGCGCGCGCAGCGCACCGGCGAGCAGGCGCGCACCGGCGGCGAGGTGATCCTGGACCTGCAGCATATCTCGCTGTCGTTCGGTGGGGTCAAGGCGCTGACCGATATCTCGTTCGATGTGTGCGAGCACGAGGTGCGCGCCATCATCGGCCCCAACGGCGCCGGCAAGAGTTCCATGCTCAACGTGATCAACGGCGTCTACCACCCGCAGCAGGGACGCATCGTGTTCCGCGGCGAGGAGCGCAAGCAGATGCACCCGACCGCCGCGGCGCGCCAGGGCATTGCGCGCACCTTCCAGAACATCGCGCTGTTCAAGGGCATGACGGTGCTGGACAACATCATGACCGGGCGCAACACGCAGTTCCGCACCGGGCTCTTCGCCCACGCGCTGTGGTGGGGCCCGGCGCGCAACGAGGAGATGCGCCATCGCCAGAAGGTCGAGGAAGTGATCGACTTCCTCGAGATCCAGTCGATCCGCAAGACCCCGGTGGGGCGCCTGCCGTATGGCCTGCAGAAGCGCGTCGAGCTGGCGCGCGCACTCGCGGCCGAGCCCTCGATGCTGCTGCTGGACGAGCCCATGGCCGGCATGAACGTCGAAGAGAAGCAGGACATGTGCCGCTTCATCCTGGACGTGAACCGGCAGTTCGGCACCACCATTGTGCTGATCGAGCACGACATGGGCGTGGTGATGGATATCTCCGACCGCGTGGTGGTGCTCGACTACGGCAAGAAGATCGGCGACGGCACGCCGGAAGAGGTCAAGGGCAACCCTGACGTGATCAAGGCGTACCTGGGCACTTCGCACTGAGGCTCTGAACCATGACGTTCTTCTTTGAAATCCTGATCGGCGGCTTGCTCTCTGGCCTGATGTACTCGCTGGTGGCGCTGGGTTTCGTGCTGATCTACAAGGCCTCGGGCGTGTTCAACTTCGCGCAGGGTGCGATGGTGTACTTCGCCGCGCTGGCGGTGGTGGGGCTGATGGACAAGGGCCTGCCGATGTGGGCCGCGGTGATCGGCGCCTTCGTGGTGATGATCCTGGTCGGCATGAGCACCGAGCGCTTCGTGCTGCGCAAGCTGGTCAACCAGCCGCCGATCACGCTGTTCATGGCGACCATCGGGCTGTCGTTCTTCCTCGAGGGCCTGGGGCCGCTGCTGTTCGGCAATGAGGTGCGCCCGATCAACCTGGGCATCGTCGACGAGCCGATCGAGTCGATCATGACCAACTTCAACATCGTGCTGTCCAAGTTCGATATTGCGGCGGCGGCCATTGCCGGCCTGCTGGTCGGATCGCTGGCGCTGTTCTTCCAGTACACCAAGGTCGGGCGCGCGCTGCGCGCGGTCGCTGACGACCACCAGGCAGCGCTGTCGCTGGGCATCCCGCTGCAGAACATCTGGGCGATCGTGTGGGGCGTGGCGGGCTTCGTCGCGCTGGTGGCCGGCATGCTGTGGGGCTCGCGCAATGGCGTGCAGTTCGCGCTCACGCTGACCGCGCTCAAGGCGCTGCCGGTGCTGATCCTGGGCGGCTTCACCTCGGTGCCCGGCGCCATCGTCGGCGGGCTGATCATCGGCGCCTCGGAGAAGCTGGCCGAGATCTATATCCCGCCGGTGTTCCAGTCGATGTTCGGGGGCAACTTCGGCGGCATCGAAGGCTGGTTCCCGTATGTGTTTGCCTTGCTGTTTCTGCTGGTGCGGCCCGAAGGGCTGTTCGGCGAGAAACACATCGATCGCGTCTGACCGACTTCGCACAGGAGACTTGCCATGTTTTATCGTGAAGCCGGCCAGTTCAAGACCAGCTACGTCGCCGACAGCCAGATCTTCCCCATCCGCCAGGACCGCATCGGCTTTGCCGTGCTGATGGCGGTGGCCTTCGTGGCGATCCCGTTCGTCGGGTCGGAATACTGGTTCTCGGCCATCCTGATCCCGTTCCTGATTTTCTCGCTGGCGGCGCTGGGGCTGAATATCCTGACCGGCTATGCCGGCCAGCTGTCGCTCGGTACCGCGGCCTTCATGGCGGTGGGTGCCTACGCGGCCTACAACTTCCAGCTGCGCGTGGAAGGCATGCCGGTGCTGCTGACATTCGTGATGGCGGGCCTTTCCGCGGCATTGGTGGGGGTGGCCTTCGGCCTGCCGTCGCTGCGCATCAAGGGCTTCTACCTCGCGGTGGCGACGCTGGCGGCGCAGTTCTTCGTGGTGTGGGCGCTGACCAAGTTCCCCTGGTTCTCCAACAACAGCTCGTCGGGCGTGATCACGGCGCAGCGGCTGGACCTGTTCGGCTTCGCCATCGACACCCCGGTGAAGAAGTACCTGTTCGTGCTGGCCATCGTCACGGTGCTGGCGCTGGCGGCCAAGAACCTGGTGCGCTCGGCCACCGGGCGCGCATGGATGTCGGTGCGCGACATGGACGTGGCGGCCGAGGTGATCGGCATCCCGCTGATGCGCACCAAGCTGCTGGCGTTCGCGGTCAGCTCGTTCTACTGCGGCGTGGCCGGCGCGCTCTATGCGTTCTGCTACCTGGGCTCGGTCGAGCCGGACGGCTTCTCGCTGGACCTGTCGTTCCGCGTGCTGTTCATGATCATCATCGGCGGCGTGGGCAGCATCCTGGGCTCGTTCCTGGGCGCGGCCTTCATCCTGCTGCTGCCGATCTTCCTGGACAACGTGCTGCCGCCGCTGGCCGCGCTGCTGCACCTGCCATTCACCAATGCCACCGTGTCGCACATCCAGCTGATGGTGTTCGGCGGGCTGATCATCTTCTTCCTGATCGTGGAGCCGCACGGGCTGGCCCGGCTGTGGCAGATCGCCAAGGAGAAGCTGAGGCTGTGGCCGTTCCCTCATTGACGGGAGGGGTGCCTGTATTACCGCAGTTCCTGTGTGAAGTTCTGAAGCTTACGCATAACGAAACGCTCCCTTGAGGGCGATGGAGACTGTCATGACCAACCTGATTCGCAATGTGCAACGCGCCGCCCTGGTGGTCAGCGCCGCGGCGGCACTGCTGGCGCCGGCGGCGCCGGCCATGGCGCAGACCAACGAGCAGTTCGTGGCGCTGCCAAGCTACCGCGTGGGGCCGTATGGCGCCAACGGCCAGTCCTGGTATGGCGGCTTCATCGACTACCTCAACTACGTCAACCTGAAGGAAGGCGGGGTCAATGGCGTCAAGCTGTCGTGGGAAGAGTGCGAGACCGAGTACAACAACGCCAAGGGCGTGGAGTGCTATGAACGCCTGAAGTCCAAGAACGCCACCACCAAGGGCACGGCCTACCACGCCATGTCCACCGGCATCTCGTACGCGCTGGTCGACAAGACCGCCGCCGACAAGGTGCCGCTGGTGATGATGGGCTACGGCCGCACCGATGCGGTGGATGGCTCGGTGTTCCCGTACGCGTTCCCGCTGGTGACCACGTACCAGATGCAGGTCTCGGCCATCGTCAAGTACCTGGCCTCGAAGAACGGCGGCTCGCTGGCCGGCAAGAAGATCGTCTACCTGTACCACGACTCGGCCTATGGCAAGGAGCCGATCGTGGCGCTGCAGGCCGAGGCCAAGCTGGGCAAGTTCAACCTGGTGGAGATCCCGGTGGCGCACCCCGGCAACGAGCAGGGCGCGCAGTGGCTGAAGATCCGCCAGGAGAACCCCGACTACGTGATCTTCTGGGGCTGGGGCGTCATGAACCAGACCGCGCTGAAGGCCGCGCAGAAGGTCGGCTTTGCGCGCGACAAGATGATCGGCTCGTGGTGGGCCGGCTCGGAAGAAGACACGGTGCCGGCGGGTGATGCCTCCAAGGGCTATATGAGCGCCACCTGGAACGTGGCCGGCCGCAACGTGCCGCTGATCGCCGATATCGAGAAGGTGGTCTACGGTGGCGGCAAGGGCAATATGCAGGACAAGAACAAGGTGGGTTCGGTGCTGTACAACCGCGGCGTGTCGGCGGCGGTGGTGACGGTGGAAGCGGTGCGCGTGGCGCAGGCCAAGTTCGGCAAGGGCAAGCCCATGACCGGCGAGCAGATGCGCTGGGCCTTCGAGAACCTGAACCTGACCAACGCGCGCCTGCAGCAACTGGGCGCGACCGGCCTGCTGCCGGAAATCAAGACCAGCTGCGACAACCACGAGGGCTCCGGCAAGGTGAAGATCCAGCAGTGGGATGGCACCAAGTGGGTGGTGGTGTCGGACTGGATCGAGGGCAACAAGAGCCTGATCCACCCGCTGTTCAAGGCCACGGCGGCGCAGTACGCGAAGGAGAAGGGGATTACGCCGGCTTGTTCGAAGTCCTGAGGCCGCCCCAATCGCGACTGGGTTCTCCCCACTCCCGCTTGCGGGAGTGGGAGAACCCAACAGGCAAGCTGGAAACCGCAACACCAACACGAGCCGCACCATGAGCCTTCTGTCCGTCAACAATATCGAAGTCATCTACGATCACGTGATCCTGGTGCTCAAGGGCGTCTCGCTCGAAGTGCCGGAGGGCAAGATCGTGGCGCTGCTCGGCGCCAACGGCGCGGGCAAGACCACCACGCTCAAGGCCATCTCCAACCTGCTGCAGGCCGAGCGCGGCGATGTCACCAAGGGCTCGATCGAATATCGCGGCGACCGCGTCGACCAGCTCACGCCCAACGACCTGGTGCGCCGCGGCGTGATCCAGGTGATGGAAGGGCGCCACTGCTTCGCGCACCTGACCATCGAGGAGAACCTGCTCACCGGCGCCTACACGCGCGGCCTGTCGCGCGGCCAGACGCGCGACGAGCTGGAAAAGATCTACGAGTACTTCCCGCGGCTGAAGACGCGCCGCAAGTCGCAGGCCGGCTACACCTCCGGCGGCGAGCAGCAGATGTGCGCGATCGGCCGGGCCATGATGGCCAAGCCCGCGATGATCCTGCTGGACGAGCCTTCGATGGGGCTGGCGCCGCAGATCGTCGAGGAGATCTTCGAGATCGTGCGCGGCCTGAATTCGCGCGAGAACGTCAGCTTCCTGCTGGCCGAGCAGAACACCATGGTGGCGCTGCGCTATGCCGACTACGGCTACATCCTGGAAAACGGCCGCGTGGTGATGGACGGCGACGCCGAGTCGCTGCGCACCAACGAGGACGTCAAGGAGTTCTACCTGGGCGTGGCCGCCAACGATGCGGACGACGGTGCCGGGCGCAAGTCGTTCCGCGATGTGAAGAGCTACCGGCGCCGCAAGCGCTGGCTGGCGTAGGCACCCGACCGATTTCATCCGGCATTGCCACCACGCGCCCAGCGGCGCGGCGGCATGCCGCATCCCATTCCCTGACGCACAGCACCATGCCAGAACACTTCGATTCGCTCGAAACCCGCGCGCCGGAAGTCCGCGAGCAGGCGCTCCTTGCCGCCCTGGCACGCCAGGTGGCCCATGCGCGCGACAACGCGCCTTACTTTGCCGAGATGCTGGGCGGCGTCGACCCGCGGCTGCTGAGCTCGCGCGCGGCGCTGGCGGCGCTGCCGGTCACGCGCAAGTCGGACCTGACCGCGCGCCAGCGCGCGCTGCCGCCGCTGGGCGGGCTCAACGCCACGCCGCTGGGCAAGCTGCGCCATGTGTTCCAGTCGCCCGGCCCGATCCATGAACCCGACGGCCATGACGCCGACTGGTGGCGCGTGGCCCGCGCCATGCATGCGGCGGGCTTCCGCGCCGGCGAGCTGGTCTACAACACCTTCTCCTACCACTTCACCCCGGCCGGCATGATGATGGAGACCGGCGCGCACCGGCTGGGCTGCTGCGTGTTCCCGGCCGGCGTCGGCCAGACCGATTCGCAGGTGCAGGCGCTGGCCAGCCTGCAGCCGACGGCCTACGCCGGCACGCCGTCGTTCCTGAAGCTGCTGCTGGAGCGCGGCGACGAGCTGGGCACGCCCTGCACCAGCCTGGCCAAGGCGCTGGTCTCGGGCGAGGCGCTGCCGCCGTCGCTGCGGGCCTGGTTCCAGGCGCGCGGCGTGCGCGTGCAGCAGATGTATGGCACCGCGGATGTCGGCCTGATTGCCTATGAGACCGAGGGCGGCGATGGCTGGGTGGTGGACGAGGGCGTGCTGGTGGAGATCGTCGAGCCTGGCGGTTCCCGGCCGATGCCCGAGGGCGAGACCGGCGAGGTGGTGGTGACGGTGCTGGGCAACGGCGACTACCCGCTGATCCGCTTCGGCACCGGCGACCTGTCGGCCATCGTGGCGGAGTCGTCGCAGCGGCCCAGCCCGTGCGGGCGCACCAATATCCGGCTCAAGGGCTGGCTGGGCCGTGCCGACCAGGCCACCAAGGTCAAGGGCATGTTCGTGCATCCCGGGCAGGTGGCAGACGTGCTGCGGCGGCATCCGGAGATCCGCGCGGCGCGGCTGGTGGTGACTGGCGACCCAGGCGCGGACGTGATGACGCTGCGCTGCGAGGCCACGCGCGAGGATGGTGACTTGCAGCGTGCGGTGGCGGAATCGCTGCGCGAAGTGATGCGGCTGCGCGGTGAAGTGGCTTTCGTTGCGGCGGGGTCGTTGCCGCAGGATGGGAAGCTGATCGAGGATGCGCGCAGCTACGATTGAGTTGGGTGGCGGCTGGCAGGATCGATTTCGTTGATACGCTGGCCCTCTCCCCCGGCCCCTCTCCCGCAGGCGGGAGAAGGGCCGGCCGGGGAGAGGGCCGGTGCGTCGACGGAGTGACGCGCTTCAATACGCCCGCATCCTCAAGACTTTCCCTCCTCCACCGGCCGCGTCGGCAGCCTGACCATCCAGACACTCACCCCCACCGCGCAAGCCAGCAACGCCGCGGAGGCAATCGGCCGCGCGCGCAGCATCCACGCGGTCGTCCCCATCGACGCCCACATCATCGACAACGCCAGGCACTTGGCCCGGAAGGGAATGCTGCGATGGCGCTGCCAGTCGCTGACCAGCGGCCCGAAGCGCGGATGTCCCAGCAGCCATTCATGGAAGCGCCGGGACCCCCGCGCGAAGCATGCCGCGGCCAGCAGCACGAATGGCGTGGTCGGCAGCACCGGCAGGAAGATGCCGATCACCCCCAGCAGCAGGAAGACCGCGCCCAGCACCACCCACATGGCGCGCAGCGCCTGCTGCCGGCGGCTCAGCGTGGCGTCGGAATCGGGCGGGGTGGTGGAGCTTGGACCAGGCAATGGTTGAATGAAGGGCCGCAATAGCGGCCCGGTGAAAACTTCGGTTAGCGCGCGATACCCAGGCGCGCCTTGGCGGCATCGTACTCCGCTTTCATGCGCGCGACGATTTCGCCGGCGGTGGGGATGTCGTGGATCTGGCCCACGCCCTGGCCGGCGCCCCAGACGTCCTTCCACGCCTTGGCCTTGGAGGCGCCGCTGGAGAAGTCCATCTTGCTCTTGTCGGCCACCGGCAGGTTGTCCGGATCCAGCCCCACGTTGCTGATGCTTTCGCGGATGTAATTGCCGTGCACGCCGGTGAACAGGTTGGTGTAGATGATATCGGCGGCGGCCGAGCTGGTGATCGACTGCTTGTACGATTCGGCAGCGTGGGCCTCCTGCGAGGCGATAAAGCGCGTGCCGACGTAGGCAAAGTCCGCGCCCATGGCCTGCGCGGCCAGCACCGCCTCGCCGGTGGCGATCGAGCCCGACAGCGCGATCGGGCCGTCGAAGATCTTGCGCACCTCGCCCACCAGCGCGAACGGCGACAGCATGCCGGCATGGCCGCCGGCGCCGGCCGCCACCAGGATCAGGCCGTCGACGCCGGCCTCGATCGCCTTCTCGGCATGGCGCATGCTGATCACGTCGTGCAGCACGATGCCGCCATAGCTGTGCACCGCGTCGATCATTTCCTTGACCGGTGCGCGCAGCGAGGTGATGAAGATCGGCACCTTGTGGTCCACGCACACCTTTACGTCATGTTCCAGCCGCGCGTTCGAGGTATGCACGATCTGGTTGACCGCGACCGGGCCCACCTGCGCGCCCGGGTTGGCGGCCTTGAAGGTGGCCAGCTCGCCTTCGATCTGGGTGAGCCACTCGTCGAGCAGCTCCGCCGGGCGCGCATTGAGCGCCGGGAACGAGCCGACGATGCCGGCCTTGCACTGCGCCAGCACCAGCTCCGGGTAGCTGACGATGAACATGGGCGAGGCGATGACGGGCAGGGCCAGGTTCTGCAGGGCCTGGGGCAGTTGCTTGGCGGCGGGCATGGTGTCTCCTGAACTACTGACGGGCACGTTGCAGGTGCCCTAAATGAACGGTCGTTCGATTATAGGGAGTTTCAGCGCGGTCACGTTAGAAGCCCCAGTCTATGCCGGTCCGGTCACCTCGTCGAACTACCCGGCCGGAAGGGTCAGTTCCGCCAGCGCGCCGCCGCCGGGGCGGTTGGCCAGCGTGACATCGCCATCATGCAACGTTGCCACCTCGCGTGCAAAGCACAGGCCCAGGCCGGTGCTCTTGTCCGCACCGTGCGGGCGCGGCAGCGAGTAGAAGCGCTCGAACACGCGCGGCAGGGCGTAGTCGGGGATGCCCGGGCCCTGGTCGGCGACGGCGATGGCCAGCGCGCCGCCGCGGCGCTCCAGCCGCACCGTGACTTCGCTGTCCGGCGGGGCGAAGTCGATGGCGTTCTCCAGCAGGTTGGCGATGGCCTGGCGCAGCAGGAACGGATCGCCGGCAACCAGGTCCGGGCTGGCGTCGGCGGCCAGCCGCAGCGTCACGCCGCGCTGGCGCGCGCGCGGTTCCAGTTCGCTGCCCAGTTGCGCCAGCAGCGGGGCCAGCCGCACCGGCTCGCGCACTTCCAGGCGCTGGCGCTGCTCCACATCGGCCAGTGCCAGCAGCTTGCGGATCATGGTTTCAAGCCGGCCCGACTGGGCCCGGATATTGGCGATGAAGCGCTGGCGGTCCGCCGCCGGCATCTCTTCCTGCAGCAGCTCGGCGGCGCCGCCGATCGCGGCCAGCGGGCTCTTCATCTCATGGGTCAGCGTGTGGATGTAGTGCTCGACATACTGCTTGTCTTCCAGCCGCTCGCGCATGCCCTGCACCGCGCGGCCCAACTCGGCCAGCTCGCTGCCGCCGCGCAGCGGCATCTCGGCGCGCTCGCCGGCCGCCACCGCGCGCGCATACCCGCGCAGCCGGCTCAGTCCATGCGCCAGCCACAGCGTGCAGGCCAGCCCGATCACGCAGGCAGCGCCGATCAGCAGGCCGCCGTAGAGCAGGATCTTGCGCTGGCTGCGCTCGATAAACGGCGCCATCGCCGCATTGGGCTTGGCCACGGTCAGCACGCCGATGATGCGCTCGCCGTCCGCGTCGCGTATTGGCGCGGCCACGTGCATCACGGTGCTGGCCTCGTCGTCGGGGTCGGTGCGCGTGCTGCGTGCGCCGTACTTGCCGCGCAGCGTCAGGTAGACATCGTTCCAGCGCGAATAGTCGCGGCCCACGTCAGTACCGGTGGAGTCAAAGCGCACGATGCCGTTGGCATCGGTCACGTAGACGCGGTAGCCGATGCTGTCCTTGTGCAGGCCCGACACATCGGCATTCACCGGCACATCGCGCAGCGCCGCCATGTGCCGCGCGAATTCGCCGTCGGCGATGCGGCCGGCCTTCATGTCGTCGCCGGCAAGCGCCGCGAGCACGTGTGCGGTGTCGATCAGCGTGTCTTCCATGGCCTGGCGCACGCCGGGCTTGACCTCCTGCACGAACACGCGCAGCGTCAGCACCGTGGCCAGTCCCACGATCAGGAAGAAGCCGAAGAAGATGCGCAGGCCGATATGCATGGCGTGCGCTCAGGGTTCCAGCGAATAGCCCATGCCGCGATGGGTGCGGATGCGCTCGGCGCCGTCGGCGGAAGCTTCCCGCAGCTTGGCGCGCAGGGTCTTGATATGGGTGTCGACGGTGCGGTCGCTGGTGTCGAGTGCATCTTCCCAGACGCACTCCATCAGCTGCGCGCGCGAGTAGATGCGGCCCGGATGTGTCACCAGCCAGGCCAGCAGCAGGTACTCGTAGCGGGTCAGTTCCAGCCAGCGGCCGCGGTAGGCCAGGCGCGCGCCGTCCTTGTCGTGCGTGAAACCGGCGACCTCGTCGCCCTTCGCCGCCGCTGCACCGCCGCCGCGCGCCCGGCGCAGGATGGCGCGCACGCGCGCGGCCAGCTCGCGCGGCGAGAAGGGCTTGACCACGTAGTCGTCGGCGCCGATCTCCAGCCCGACGATGCGGTCGATCTCTTCATGGCGCGCGGTCAGGAAGACCACCGGCACATCGCAGAAGGTGCGCAGCGTGCGGCAGACCTCGAAGCCGCTCAGATCCGGCAGGCCCACGTCCAGGATCACCAGGTCGGCCGGGTCGGCGCGCATGCGCTCGAGCGCGGCGCCGCCGAGCGTGCAGTGCTCGGCCAGCATGCCGTCGGTGCGCAAGGCATAGAGGATGGTGTCGGCGATGGCCTGCTCGTCTTCCACCACCAGGATCCGCGGTTGTTCCATGCCCGGCATTTTAGTCCACTGAATCACTGAAATCGGTCGGCGCCTGCCATGTCATGCGGGCGCATCGCGTCGTTGCAAATGCTCGCAATAGCCGTGCTATTGCTGCGCTTTGCGTCTAGCGCTGCATCCCGCATGACATGTCCTTCGCCTCCCATTTCAGTGATTCAGTGGACCAGCCGGTCAGGCGCTGGTGGCTGCGCGCGGCGGCGGCGCGGGATCCTCGCCTCGGCGCTTGTGGAAATAGATCTGCTCCGCCGCCCAGCGCAGCGGCGGCGAATACAGCATCAGGTCGAAGGGCCAGTCGCACTGGAAGCGGTCGAACATCCAGCGCAGCGCACGCTTGGCGCGAAAGCACGGCGCACTGGCGGTGGCGACGGCCTCCGGGGCCGGGCCGCCGCGCAGCAGGTGCGCGGCCACGGCCTGGCCGACCGACTCGCCATGGGCAAAGGCATAGTGGATGCCGCCTGCGGTGACCGGCGACACGATGCCGGCGGCATCCCCGGTCAGGATCACGCCGTCGCGCGCCAGCGGGAAGGCCGGGCCGCCGCAAGGGATCAGCCCCGCGCGCGTCGCCGCAGGCTGCGCCAGCTGCGGCAGCCCGGCGCGCTCGCGCACATGCGCCAGCAGCCCGTCCAGGTCCGGCGCGCGGCCGTGCCGCGGCAGGTAGCGCAGCGCCAGGCCGGCCTGCACGCCGGTGGGGTTCTGCGCGATCCAGCCGATATAGCCGGGCGCGAAGCGCCGGGTGATGAAGCAGTGCAACGCGCCCGGCTCGGGCAGCGCCAGTCCCGGGAACTCGTACTCCACGCCATACAGGAAGCTGTGCACGCGCCCCAGCCCGGCACACTGGGCCACGCGCGACTTCGCGCCATCCGCGCCGACCAGATAGCGCGTATTGCCCACGCCGGTCACATGCCAGCCGCCGTTGCGCGGCACCGCGCCCACGAACGCCTGGCCCAGGCGCAGTTCGACCCGGTGACGCACCAGTTCGGCGGCCAGCCAGCGCATCAGCCGCGGCGTATCGGTGGTGTGGAAGTAATAGCCGGGCGCGCTCAGGTCGATGCTGCGCAGCCTGGGCGAGTACAGCCGCACCTGCTCCACGCGGTGCACGCAATCGGCCGGTGCGCGGCCCAGCCAGGTCTGTTCGATGGCTTCCTTGACCAGGATGCCGGTGGTGTGGAGCTTGTCGCCCGGATCGGTCTTGCGTTCCAGCACCAGCACGCGCAGGCCGGCGCGCGCCGCGGCCAGGGCGCAGGCGGCGCCGGCAAAGCTGGCGCCGGCGATGACGATGTCGTAGTCGAAAGAGGGCATGGCAGTTCCCGGAGATGGCAGGGCTCCAGTCTGGCCAGCGGGGGTGAGGGGAATGTGTGGCGAGTGTGAAGTGGCGGGGCGGGGTGAACAACCCCAAAAAAACGCCCCGCATACGCGGGGCCGTCAATTACCACGAAGATTGATACACACGGCGGGCACCTGCCAATGCCGCAGCCGCCATCGAAGAATAGGCCGCCAATGTGACGGCGGCATGGCAGCGCAATGAAGGCAGCATGACATCACAGCCCGTAGCGCTTGATCTTGTCATAGAGCGTGGCCTTGCCGACTTGCAGCAAGTCCGCCGCCTGGCTGACCGCGCCGCCGGTGCGTGCCAGTGCATCCGCAATCACCGCGCGCTCGAAGTGCTCCATCCGCTCTCGCAGCGGCGCGGTTTCATCGGGGCCCGCGGCCTGCGCACCTGCCTGCCCGCCCTCCGGCACGCCCAGCACCATCCGATCCGCCGCATTGCGCAGCTCGCGCACATTGCCCGGCCACGGACGCTGGGCCAGTGCCTGGCGTTGCGCCTCGGACAGGAGCGGCGCCGGCCGCTGGTAGCGCACCGCGGACACCAGCGAGAAATGCTCGAACAGCGGCACGATGTCCTCGCGCCGCTCGCGCAGCGGCGGCAGCGCGATGGTGACCACGTTGAGCCGGTAATACAGGTCCTCGCGGAAGCTGCCCTGTGCCACCAGCGCATCCATGTCGCCCTTGGCCGCGGCGACGATGCGCACATCGATCTTCACCGAGGCATTCGAACCCAGCCGCTCCAGCGAGCCTTCCTGCAGTACCCGCAGCAGCTTGACCTGCAGCGCCAGCGGCATGCTCTCGATCTCGTCGAGGAAGAGCGTGCCGCCCGAGGCATGTTCGAGCTTGCCGATGCGGCGCTTGCCGGCACCGGTGAAGGCGCCGGCCTCGTGGCCGAACATCTCGCTCTCGAAGATGGCCTCGGGCACCGCGCCGCAGTTCAGCGCGATGAACGGGCCTTCGGCGCGGCCGGACAGCGCATGCAGGCTGCGCGCCACCAGTTCCTTGCCGGTGCCGGTCTCGCCGTTGATCATCACCGGCACGTCGGTGGGCGCGACATTGGCCACCAGCGCGCGCACCTGCCCGATCGCGGGCGAGCGGCCGATGATGCGCGTGCCCGCCGCGGGGCCGGCCAGTTCGCGGCGCAGCGCCTGGTTTTCCAGTTCCAGCGCGCGGCGTTCCAGCGCGCGGCGCACGGTGTCGGTGAGGCGGTCGGCGCCGAAGGGTTTTTCGATGAAGTCGTAGGCGCCTTCGCGCATGGCCTGCACGGCCATGGTGATGTCGCCGTGGCCGGTCACCAGGATCACCGGCACGCCCGGCGCGGCGTTGCGGCAGTGCTGCAGCAGGTCCAGCCCGCTGGCGCCGGGCAGGCGCACGTCGGTCACCACCACGCCGGCAAAGGCGCCGTGCAGGTGCGGGATCGCGGCCTCGGCTGAGGGCAGCGCCAGCACCGCGAAGCCGGCCAGCTCCAGGCTCTGCGCGGTGGCCTGGCGCACCAGCGGCTCGTCTTCGACAAACAGGACACGCAGACCGTCTTGCATGGCAATACTCATTGAGAGGCGGAAACCGATGGCGCCGGATCGATGGCGGGCGCGCGCGCCAGCACCAGCGTGAACTGCGCGCCGCCGCCGGGCAGGTTGGCCACGCTCAGCTGGCCGCCGAACTCGCGCACGATCGACGACGAGATTGCCAGCCCCAGCCCCAGGCCCTGCCCGGTTTCCTTGGTGGTGAAGAAGGGTTCGAACAGGCGCGGCAGCGCTTGCGGCGCGATGCCGGTGCCGTTGTCGCGCACGACGATGGTGACGGCGTGATCCTCTGCCTGCATGTCGAGATCGATCTGTCCCTGCGCCGGCGCGGCCGCGGCAATCGCATCGAGCGCATTGCCGAGCAGGTTCAGCAGCACTTGCTCCAGCTTCAGCTCGTCGGCGCGCACGGCCAGCCCGGGCAGGGCGTCCAGGCCGGTGACGTTGACGGTGACCGCGCCAAGGCGCGGTGCCAGCAGCGCCAGCACGTGATCGACCGCCGCGCGCAGCGCGACCGGCCGGTGCACCGGGCGCGCCTTGCCGGCGAACAGCTTGAGTTGGCCGGTGATCTTGCCCATGCGCTCGGTCAGGTCGGCAATGGCGGTCAGGTTGCCTTCGGCCGCGGCCAGCTGGCCGCGCTCCAGCAGCACGCGGGTGTTGTCCGAGAACGTGCGCAGCGCCGCCAGCGGCTGGTTCAGCTCATGCGTGATGCCGGCCGCCATCTGCCCCAGCGCGGCCAGCTTGCTGGCCTGCACCAGTTCGTCCTGGGCCGCGCGCAGCTCGCTTTCAGCACGGGTACGCTCGGCCACTTCGTCTTCCAGCTTTTCATTGATCGCCATCAGGTCGGCGGTGCGGGCCTCGACGCGGCGCTCCAGCTGGTCGTAGGCGGCCTCCAGCAGGCGGCGGCTGTACTGCATGTCGCGCGCGCGCTGGCGGCGCTGGCGCCAGTTGACCAGCAGCAGGCAGATGCAGGCATAGGCCAGCGCCGCCGCCACGGTGGCGTTGCGCGCATTGGCCAGCACCGGCTCCAGCGGCGCCATCACCTGCATGGTCCAGCCAGCCGGGCCGACCGTGCGGTCCAGTTCCAGGTAGCGGGCGGCGCGTTCGGCGCCGTCCGGGGCAAAGGTGGTCTTGCTGGCGGGCGATTCGTCGCGCACGCGCACCAGCCGCGCGCCGTCGGCCAGCGTGGTGTCCGCCAGCCAGCGCGTGACCGGCGAGGTCAGCGGCTCCAGCGGCAGCGGCGTCACCGCGCGGCCGTGGTACTGGCGGGTCTTTTCCATGTCGGCCTGCAGCGCCGGCGGCAGCGGGCGCAGGGTGCGGTACTGCCAGGCCGATACCGACGACAGGAAGATCACGCCATGGTCGTCACTGACCATCAGCGGCTCGGCGCCGCTGCCGGCGCGCTGGAACCACTCCAGGTTGAGCTTGACCACGGTCACGCCGATGACCTTGCCGCCGGACTCGACCGGCTGCGCGAGGTAGTAGCCGGGCTCGTCGCTGGTGATGCCGATGGCATAGAAGCGCCCCATCTTGCCGCCCGCGGCGGTCTGGAAGTAGGGGCGGAAGCGGTAGTCGGTGCCGACAAAGCTGCCGGGCTGGCCGTGGTTGCTGGCCGCCAGCGCAATGCCGTTGGCGGCGATCACATAAGTGGCCGAGGCATGCGCGCGGCGGTTGACCTCCGCCAGGTACTGGTTGGCGGCGGCCACGCGTTGCGGGTCGTTGGGGGAGTCCAGCAGCCCGCGCACGAAGGGGTGCAGCGAGACCAGCGCGGGCAGGAATTCGTAGCGGTCGAGGGTGCTTTCCAGCGTGGCGGCGTAGCGGTCGGCGCGCGTGGCCGTGCTTTGCTGCAGGCTGGCCAGGCCGCGCTGGACCGAGACCAGCCAGGTCAGCACGCACAGCAGCAGGAGACCGGCGGCCAGCGCCACGGCAAAGCCCCACCACCGCCCGCTGCCGGCGTCCGGCGCGTGGGCCGGACGGGTGGCGGCGGGGTCATGCACGGCGAGAAAATCGTCTGAGTGGGTCATCGGCGCGCGCGGGGGCTGTCGCGCCGATGATACCTGCTGGCGGGCGGCCGGGGCAGCCGTCCGCGCAGCGGTGGTGGCGCCCTCAGCGGACGCCCTGGCCCACGTCGGCAAGATCCGCCACATCGCCGCTGCCGCCGTTCAGCACGCTGGCCAGGCGCTTGCGGTCAAGCTCGCGCTCCCACGCAGAGACCACCACCGTGGCCACGCCGTTGCCGATGATGTTGGTCAGCGCGCGGCACTCGCTCATGAAGCGGTCGATGCCGAGGATCAGCACCATGCCCGCCACCGGGATGGTCGGCACCACCGCCAGCGTCGCGGCCAGCGTGATGAAGCCCGAGCCGGTCACGCCGCTGGCGCCCTTGGAGGTGATCATCGCCACCGCCAGGATGGTCAGCTGCTGCATCAGCGTCAGTTCGATGCCGGTGGCCTGCGCGATGAAGATCACCGCCATCGTCATGTAGATGTTGGTGCCATCCAGGTTGAACGAATAGCCGGTGGGCACCACCAGTCCCACCACCGAGCGCGAGCAGCCGAGCTTTTCCAGCTTCTCCATCATGTGCGGCAGCGCCGCTTCCGACGAGCTGGTGCCCAGCACGATCAGCAGCTCTTCCTTGATGTACGAGATAAAGCGCACGATGCTGAAGCCGGTCATGCGTGCGATCGTGCCCAGCACCACCAGCACGAAGATGATGGCGGTGAAGTAGAAGGTGCCGATCAGCTTGAGCAGCGGCACCAGCGAGCCCAGGCCGTACTTGCCGATGGTGAACGCCATCGCGCCGAAGGCGCCGATCGGGGCCACCTTGGTGATCACGTGGACGATGTGGAAGAACACCTTGGAGACCTGCTCGATCAGCTGCACCACGATGCGCGCGCGCTCGCCGAGCACGGCCAGCGCGGCGCCGAAGAACAGCGACACCAGCAGGATCTGCAGGATGTCGCCGTTGGCGAAGGCGCTGAAGACCGTGTCCGGGATGATGTGCATCAGGAACTCGACCGTGCTCTGGCCGTGCGCCTTGGACACGTACTGGGCGATCGCCTTGGTGTCCAGCGTGGCCGGGGCGATGTTGAAGCCCACGCCCGGCTTGAGCAGGTGCGCGGCGCCCAGCCCGATCAGCAATGCGAAGGTCGACACCACCTCGAAGTACAGCAGCGCCTTGCCGCCGACGCGGCCGACCTTCTTCATGTCGCTCATGCCGGCGATGCCGGTCACCACGGTGCAGAAGATGATCGGGCCGATGATCATCTTGATCAGCTTGATAAAGCCATCGCCGAGCGGCTTCATGGCCACGCCGGTGTCGGGCCAGTAGTGGCCGAGCAGGATGCCGACGCAGATGGCGAACAGGACCTGCACGTACAGGATCTTGTAGAAGGGTTTTCTCATGATGTCGTCCTCGGTGTTGACCGTACCCGGGCGCTATCGCGCGGGCCGCGCGCCGTCACGGTTGCGGCGCGTTCAGGGACGGGAATTCGCAACCGCCGTGCCAGTCAAACCGGCATTGCTAACTGGTTGATTCACAAGGAAACGCCGGCCAGGCAGGGGCGCGCGACCTCCGGGATTCCGGAAATCCGGACGGCGCGACTCCGGGGTTTCGGAATGCCGGATGTATTGCAGGTGCGCGAAGCGCCACCCGACGGGGGCCGGCGGCAACTTCGGCCGCCGTGCCAGGGCGCCGCCATCGCGGCCATGCCGCCGCGACACCGTATAATTCCGAGCTTCCGTTCAATGCCGTCCGGGCCGTGCCGCCGTCCGGGGCCGCCTTCTCACACCGTACGCATGAGCAGCTACTACCAGCACCACGTCTTCTTCTGCCTGAACCAGCGCGAGGCCGGCGAGAACTGCTGCGCCAACCACAACGCCCAGGCGATGCAGGAGTACGCCAAGAAGCGTTGCAAGGAACTGGGCATCGCCGGCGGCGAAGGCCGGGTGCGCATCAACAAGGCAGGCTGCCTGAACCGTTGTGAACTCGGCCCGGTGCTGGTGGTCTACCCCGAGGCCATCTGGTACACCTTTGTCGACGAGCACGACATCGATGAAATCATCGACAGCCACCTGATGAAGGGCAAGCCTGTCGAACGGCTGATGGTGGACCGCTGAACCAACCGAAGCCGGCGCATGCCGGCTTGTTGCTTCCCTGTTTTGCCGCTTTGCTGTATTGCCCCGCCGCCCGCCAGCCGGACGGTTTTTTCATTTTTGCCCGGGCTTCCCGCCGGGCGCTGGCTTCACCGCCATCCTGACCGCCATCATGAACGCGCATACCCAGGTACTTTCCATCGCCGGTCCCGCCGGTGCGATCGATCTCTCGGTAGACCTGCCGCAAGGTGAGCCGCGCGGCCTGGCGCTGGTAGCGCATCCGCATCCGCTGTTCGGCGGCACCAAGGACAACAAGGTCGCGCAGACGCTGGCGCGCAGCTTCGTGCAACTGGGCTATGCCACGGTGCGCCCCAACTTCCGCGGCGTCGGCGGCAGCGCCGGCGAGCATGACAACGGCATCGCCGAGCAGGACGACCTGCTGGCCGTGGTGGCCTGGATGCGCCAGCAGAGCGCGTGGTCGGCACAGGCCGCAACGCTGCCGCTGGCCATGGGCGGGTTCTCGTTCGGCAGCTTCGTCACCACCCACGTGGCGCGCCGCCTGGCCGAGGCCGGCACGCCCGCGCAGCGCCTGGTGCTGGTGGGCACCGCCGCCAGCCGCTGGCAGGTGGCCGAGGTGCCGGCCGACACCATCGTGATCCATGGCGAACAGGACGACACCGTGCCGCTGGCCAGCGTGTTCGACTGGGCCCGCCCGCAGGAGCTGCCGGTGATCGTGATCCCCGGCGCCGACCATTTCTTTCACCGCAAGCTGCATCTGATCAAGCAGCTCGTCGTCAATGCGTGGGACCGGTGAGGCCGGCACGCCGCCACCCGGACCATCCCCGCGCCACCTTCTTACTGTCGGAAAACAGAAACATGCTGAATAGAGCCACGACACGCCTTTCGTCCGCTTTTGCTCCCGCTGCCATTGCCGCCGCCATCGTGCTGGCGGCCGCGCCTGCCGCCGTCCTGGCGCAGGGTGTGCCGATGCCGCAAGTCGCAGCCAAGTCGTGGATGCTGTATGACGTGACCAGCGGCCAGGCCCTGGCGTCGCAGAATGCCGACGCGCGCATCGAGCCGGCCTCGCTGACCAAGCTGATGACCGCCTACCTGGCGTTCGAGGCACTCAAGGAAAAGCGCCTGACGCTGGACCAGGCGGTGGTGCCGACCAGCGTGGTGCTCAAGGTCAAAAGCGACGAGTCGCGCATGTTCATCGAGCCCAACAAGCCGGTCACCGTGCAGGACCTGCTGCTGGGCCTGATCGTGCAGTCGGGCAACGACGCCGCGCTGGCGCTGGCCGAAGCCGTAGGTGGCTCGGAAGAGGGCTTCGTCGCGATGATGAACCGCGAGGCCCAGCGCATGGGCATGAAGAACACCCACTTCACCAACACCGACGGCATTCCCGACCCGAACCACTACACCACCGCGGTCGACCTGGCCACGCTGACCACGCGCCTGATCAA
Organism: Cupriavidus sp. FW305-46; assembly: GCF_058787075.1. NCBI lineage: Bacteria > Pseudomonadati > Pseudomonadota > Betaproteobacteria > Burkholderiales > Burkholderiaceae > Cupriavidus > Cupriavidus sp. FW305-46. The sequence goes on along the minus strand of NZ_JBYSZI010000039.1, from coordinate 1,087 downwards.
GGACTTCCCCGAGTACTACGCCATGTACTCGCAGAAGGAGTTCACCTATAACAAGATCAGGCAGCCCAACCGCAACCGCCTGCTGTACATCGACCCGACCGTGGACGGCGTCAAGACCGGCCACACCAAGTCTGCCGGCTACTGCCTGATCTCGTCGGCCAAGCGGCCGCTGGCCAACGTCCCGGACGGCTCGCGCCGCCTGATCTCGATCGTGATCGGCACCACCACCGAACAGGTGCGCACCCAGGAAAGCCTGAAGATCCTCAACTACGGCTTCCAGTTCTTCGACACGCTGCGCCTGTACGACAAGGGCCAGGTGCTGGCCACGCCGGACATCTACAAGGGCAAGAGCGGCACGGTCAAGATCGGCGTGCAGAACGAGACCTTCGTCACCGTGCCCAAGGGCACCGGCGGACGCCTCAAGCCGGTGCTGGAGCGCCAGGAACTGCTGATCGCGCCGATCTCGGCAGGCCAGCAGGTGGGCATGGTCAAGCTGATGGACGGCACCAACAAGGTGGCGGAGTTCCCGGTGGTGGCGCTGGAAGAAGTGCCCGAGGCCGGCTTCTTCGGCCGCCTGTGGGACACCATCCGCCTGTGGTTCAAGCGCAAGTGACCTGAATGCGCGTAAGCCGGCGCGCCATGCGGCGCGCCGGTTTCGTGCCGGAGAATCCGACATGACAACCGACAACCAAGGCAGCAACAAGCCGGGCGACATTCCGCCGGAGCAGTCGCTGATCGAATACCCCAGCCACTTTCCCATCAAGGTGATGGGTGCGATGCAGGACGGCTTTGCCGAGGCCATCGTCACGCTGGTGCAGGAGTTCGATCCCGACTTCCACGCCGGCAAGATGGAAATGCGTCCCTCCAGCGGCGGCAACTACCTGGGCCTGACCGTGACGGTGTGGGTCACCAGCCGCGAGCAGCTCGATGATTTGTATCGGGCGTTGACTTCGCATCCGATGGTGAAGGTCGTCCTCTAAGGCGGCTTTCCCGCATTGTTTTCTCCCCTCTCCCGCGCGCGGGAGAGGGGCCGGGGGTGAGGGCAGGCGCTGGCATACCGACACGCGCCACTACGTTGACGCTCCCG
>NZ_JBYSZI010000038.1:0-72076 GCF_058787075.1 Cupriavidus sp. FW305-46 | reverse complement strand
CCCCGGAGCCCCCCATGCGCCTAGATGACGAAGCCGAAAGCCAGCACGTTGAAGACCGCCGCGGCGGATTCGGCGGTGTCGGCGGCAAGACCATCGGCATCGGCACGGTCATCGTCGCGCTGGCGGCGTCCTATTTCTTCGGCATCGACCCGATGCTGATCATGCAGGGCGCCTCGGTGCTGCAGGGTTCCGGCCCGCAGCAGCAACAGCAGCAGGCGAACCGCCCGCCGGCGACGGATCAGATGACGGTGTTCACGCGCAAGGTGCTGGGCAATACCGAGCGCACCTGGCAACACATCTTTGAAACCCAGCTGAACCGCCGCTATGCGCCCCCCACGCTGGTGCTGTTCTCGGGCGCCACGCCCACGGCGTGCGGCACCGGCCAGTCGGCGATGGGCCCGTTCTACTGCCCCGGCGACCAGAAGGTCTATATCGACCTGGCCTTCTATGACGAGCTGCGCCAGCGCTTCGGCGCCAGCGGCGACTTTGCCCAGGCCTATGTGATCGCGCACGAGATCGGCCACCATGTGCAGAACCTGCTGGGCGTATCGGACAAGGTCGACGGCGCGCGCCGCCGCATGGGCGAGGCGCAGGCCAACCAGCTCTCGGTGCGCATGGAACTGCAGGCCGACTGCCTGGCGGGTGTCTGGGCCGCCACCGCACAGCGCGCCAACCAGCAGCTGCTGGAGCCCGGCGATATCGAAGAAGGCCTGAAGGCCGCCGCCGCGATCGGCGACGACCGGCTGCAGCGCCAGTCGCAGGGCTATGTCGTGCCGGAGGCCTTTACCCACGGCTCCAGCGAGCAGCGCGTGCGCTGGCTGCGCCGCGGCATCGAGTCCGGCGATATCCGCAAATGCGATACCTTCGCCTCGCGCGACCTGTAAGCGCAGGCTCCACCCCCGACGTCGGAAGGCTGCCGGCAATGTGATGTTTGCGTTGCCCGGACTTTGTTCCCTGTCTATAATCGCCGGCAAGGCCGCATTGCGACGGCCAGTCGCCGGCGTCGATCCTCACCGATCCTTCCTGCCGCAGCGCCGGGTTCTCCCCTCAGGACCCCTGCAAGCGCCGCGGTGCACGCCGGCCCCGGTCTGCGGGCCACGCGCCCCCCGACCGACAGGCGACCCGACACGCGGCCAGATCTGCACCATCAGCAACATCGGCCCGGCTTTGCCGCGACTCGACGCCTCTTGCCGCTAAGCCTTACGGCGTCTCCACACCCAAGCCGTTCCGTTCCAACCGCACCGGAGCCACGGCCGATCTTCACTTGCCGTGCGCCCGTGCCAGCCCTGACCTGACATGGCGTCGTTTTTCCTGAAGCGCCCGGCGTTTGCCTGGGTGCTGGCCATCCTGACCGTGGTAGCGGGCCTGGTGGCCCTGAACCGCATCCCCATCGCCCAGTACCCGGCGGTGGCGCCGCCCACGGTGATCATCTATGCCGATTACCCGGGTGCGTCCGCGCGCACGGTGGAGGACCGCGTCACGGCGGTGCTGGAGCAGCAGATGCACGGCATCCCCGGCCTGCTCTACCTGGATTCCAGCAGCGAGGGCGGCACCGCCACGGTGACGCTGGGCTTCCGCCAGGGCACCGACCCGCAGCTGGCGCAGGTCAACGTGCGCAACCGCGTGGCGCAGGCCGAGCCCTTGCTGCCCGAGGCGGTGCGCCGCGGCGGCGTCTATGTCGACCAGGCTAGCAGCAGCGCCTTCATGTACGTGTCGCTGGTGTCCGACAGCGGGCAGCTGGACGAGACCGCGCTGGGCGACTTTGCCGCGGGCTCGATGCTGCCGCTGCTGCGCCGCCTGCCCGGCATCGGCAAGGCCGAGCCATACGGCGCCGAGTACGCGCTGCGGATCTGGTTCGATCCCGACAAGCTGCACGCCTTCAACCTGACCACGGCCGAGGTCGAGGCCGCCATCCGCGCGCGCAACGGCAACGTGACCCCCGGCCAGCTGGGCGCCGCGCCGGCAGTGCCGGGCCAGCCGTTCCAGGCGATCGTGCGCCCGCCCGCGCCGATGAGCGATGCGCAGGCGTTCGGGCGCATCGTGGTGCGCGCGGCCACCGACGGCTCGGCCGTGCTGCTGCGCGACGTGGCGCGGGTGGAGCTGGCCGCCAGCGACTACCGCTACGGCTCCACGCTGAACACGCGCAACGCCGCGTCGATCGGGCTGAAGCTGGCCGACGGCGCCAACGTGCTGCAGACCTCGCGCACCGTGCGCGCCGCGCTCGATGCCGCCAGCAAGGGCTTCCCCGGCGACGTGCGCCATGAGATCTCTTACGACGGCGCCAGCTTCGTGCAGGCGTCGATCTCGCGCGTGGTGCTGACGCTGGTCGAAGCCACGGTGCTGGTGTTCCTGATCCTGTACCTGTTTCTGGGCAACCTGCGCGCCACGCTGATCCCGTGCATCGTGGTGCCGGTATCGCTGCTGGGCACGGTCGCGTGCCTGTATGCGCTGGGGCTGTCGCTGAACGTGATCACGCTGTTCGGCGTGGTGCTGGCGATCGGCATCCTGGTGGACGACGCCATCGTGGTGGTCGAGAACGTCGAGCGCATCATGCGCACCGACGGCGTGGGCGCGATGCAGGCCGCGGCGCGCTCGATGCGCGAGGTCTCGGGCGCGCTGGTGGCGGTGACGCTGGTGTTGTGCGCGGTGTTCGTGCCGATGGCATTCTTCGGCAGCGCGGTGGGCGTGATCTACCGGCACTTCGCGGTGACGCTGGCGGTATCGATCGCGTTCTCGCTGTTCTTTGCGCTGACGCTGGCGCCGGCCATGTGCGCCAGCCTGCTGCGCCACAGCGCGGCGCCGGCGCGCGGGCCGCTGGCCTGGTTCGATGCGCGCTTTGCCGCCTTCACCGGGCGCTATGCCGGCTGGGTGCAGGCGCTGCAACGCAGGCGGCTGCGCTGGCTGGCGGTCTACCTGGCGTTGACGCTGGCATGCGGCTACGCCTTGTGGAAGATGCCCAGCGGCTTCCTGCCGGAAGAGGATACCGGCGAGATCGTGGTCGATGTCGAGCTGCCCGCCGGCAGCACGCAGGCCGACACGCGCCGGCTGGTGGCCGGGCTGGAACAGTGGATGCGTGACCAGCACTACCCGGTGCATTCGAGCTTTGCCGTGCTGGGCTGGTCCAGCGGCGGCAGCGGCGAGCAGCGCGCCAGCCTGTTTATCGGACTGACCGACTGGAAAGCGCGCGGACGCAAGCACACGGCCCAGGCCGTGCTGGCGCGGCTGTCGGCCGGGCTGGAAACCTGGCCGGGCCGCGGCGCGGCGCAGCTGTTTGCGTACAACAGCTCGGCGCTGCCTGAACTGGGCAGCATCGGCGGCCTGGACATGCGCCTGGTGGCGCGCCAGCCGGTGGGGCGCGAGGCGCTTTTCGCCGCGCGCGACAAGCTGCTTGAGCGCGCCAGGCAGGACCCGGTGCTGGGCGAGGTGCGCGCCACCACCGGCCAGCCGGTGCCCGCGCTGGACCTGAAGATCGACTACCGCAAGGCCGAGGCCTTCGGCGTCGATGCCGATACCGTGCACCACACGCTGTCGGCCACGCTGGGCTCGCGCTATATCGATGAAGTCGCGCGCGAGGGCCGCGTGCGGCGCGTGATCCTGCAGGCCGACGCGCCCTTCCGCATGCGGCCGGACCAGCTCGCGCGCGTGCACGTGCGCAACGCACAGGGCGCGATGGTGTCGCTGGCCGCGTTCGCCTCGCTGGAATGGGGGCGCGGCGAGGTGACGCTGGAGCGCTTCGACGGCTTCAGCTCGGTGCGCATCAATGCCGAGGTCGCGCCGGGCCACACCACCGGCGCGGCCATGACGCGGCTGGCCGAACTGGTGCGCGAGCTGGGGCCGGAATACGACGTGCGCTGGACCGGGCGCGCCTTCGAACAGGAGCAGACCGGCACGCAGGCGCCGTGGCTGTTCGCGCTGTCGCTGCTGTTTATCTTCCTGTGCCTGGTGGCGCTGTATGAAAGCTGGACCCTGCCGCTGGCGGTGATCGCGATCGTGCCAACCGGCCTGATGGGCGCGGCCGCGGCGATCTGGCTGCGCGGCATGCCCAACGACGTCTACTTCAAGGTGGGCGTGGTGGTGATCATGGGGCTGGCGGCCAAGAACGCGATCCTGATCGTCGAATATGCCGAGCAGTTGCGGCGCAGCGGTGCGGGCATGGGCGCGGTGGAGGCTGCAACGCGCGCGGCGCGCCAGCGGCTGCGGCCGGTGGTGATGACCTCGCTGGCCTTTGTGCTGGGCGTGGTGCCGCTGGCGATCAGCACCGGCCCGGGCGCGGGTGCGCAACAGGCGGTCGGCACCGGCGTGCTGGGCGGCATGCTGGGTGCGACGGTGCTGGGTACGCTGGCGGTGCCGCTGCTCTATGCCGCGATCGCGCGCAGGTTGCCGCGCGCGCAGCCCGAGCCCGGACACGACGCGACCGCCACGCAGCCGCCTTCGGCATGAGGAGCATGCCTGCGCGCTGACGCGGTCACGAGCCGAGGGAAGAGAAAAGCGCCTGCCTGGCGAAGAGAGAAGGAGGAGGAGGTCAGCCGGGCAGGCGGGAGAGAAAACTTGCGGCCACCGCAGTGGCCGCACGAGGTCTTTGGGAAGACCTGCGAGGATCAGACGCGATAGCCGTACAGCGAACCGTCACCCGTGCGGGAATTGTCGAGCGCACGATCGGCAATATCACCGGTGAAGGTGTGCGCACCTTCGCTGAAGGTATCGAACTTGTCCTTCTTCGAGATCTCGCCGCTGAAGCTATGCGAGCCTTCGGTGAAGCTGTCGAACTTGCCGTCGCGGCGCGAGCCTTCCGAGTACGGGTCGAAGCGGCCGGTGCGGGCTCCGTCCGTGTACGTATCGAACTTGCCTTGCTTGGCGCCGTCCGTATACACGTCGTACTTGCCGGCCTTCAGCGCATCGGCATACACATCAAACTTGCCAACCTTGCTGGCAGCGGGGGCAGCCAACGCCACAGCGGACGCGGCGACCGCCGCGAACACGAGCGCGCCGCCAAGGATACGTCTGGCGATCATTTGGGACTCCTTCAACTGATTTCGTCGTTCTTTCTTTTACGGACCGGGATGAGACTCCGGCCGCTCTGCAATCTATGTTGCGATGCGAGCACGGACTGAAGATTAGTCACAGTCCGCGCAAGCAGAAATACCGCTGCGACGAATGGTGCGTTGCGAGTCGTGAAACGTCTGGCTTGCCGATGAATGGTGTCGATGGATTGCCGGGCACACGCGGCGCGGGACGCGCCTGCGTGGCCCCGGCAGCACGCCTCAGGCCGCTGGGATTTGGCTCGGGATGCGGGTCAAAGCGTGTACTGGCCGCTGGCTTCCGGCTGGAACGCGATCCCGGTGACGCTCACCTGCTGCTCGCGGCCGTCGGGCAGCCGGTAGCTGACGGTCTGGCCGGCGCGCGCGCCCAGCAGCGCCTGGCCCACCGGCGACAGCACCGACAGGCGGCCGGCATCGAAGTCGGCCGCGTCGGGGTACACCAGCGTCCAGTTGCGCGGGGCCTGCTCGCCCGGCAGGTTGCAGACCAGGCGCGTGTTCATGGTGACCACGTCGGTCGGGATCTCTTCGGGCGCGACGATGGTGGCGCGCGCCAGCAGGCTGTCGAGCATGTCCTCAAGCTGCGCCGAGCCGGCGCGGCTGGCGATGCGCTCCAGGCGGGTCACGTCGAGTTCGGTCAGGTACAGGGTGGCGGTATTCGTTTTGGTGGCCGTCATGGCGGGTCCTCCGGCAGTCAGGTGGTTGGCGCGGCCCGGCCAGCATGGCAGGCGGCGGCGGTCGGGTCTTGCAGGTTGGCGTGCCGCGCAGCAGCGCGGACATCAAGGGATCGGCGAAAGCCTTGCGGCAATTGCCGGCAACAACGGAAACGCTGGCTCGGGCCCGGTTCGGCCCGGGCCCCGCTTATGGGAGACGAATCAGGCTGGGAACCGGGCGGAATCAGGCGGTGCGCTGATCCGGCGGGGAGAGACCGCGCGCATGGCGCGCTGGGGCAGGATGTTGGCCGTGGCGATCGCGCATGCGTGCGCGCGGCCGGTCCGCATCAGGCGGACAGGCGCATCGGGCATCGGCGTCAGGCGATCAGTTATGGTCATGCAGAAGGTTGGATAAGGGGCAGCGGATGGTTCCCTGAACAGGCGAGCCGCGTAAGTCGTTGCTCACTACATCGCTCACTGGCTGCGCTGCCCCGAACCCGTGCACCGCAGTGGTGCGATCACGGGAACAGCCATCGTAGCACAGCGATGCGCCTGCGCGCGTCACCCGTTGGCAGCAGGCCCGGCCTCGTGCGCGCCCGCATGGCATTCGCAGGCCGCGCCGGCGGCGGCCTGCTGCAGGTTCTGCAGGATGCCGCATTCACTGGCGGGCTGGTGGTGGTGGCAGGTCTCGCGCAGCGCGCGCAACTGCCCTTCCAGCGCCTCCAGCGCCACCCGCTGCGCATGGATCTGCGCGATCTGGCGGTCCAGCAGCGTATTGATGTCGTCGCAGTCCTGCGACGGATTGCGCTCGAACTCGCGCAGCCGCCGCACATCCGACAGGCCCATGCCGAGCGAGCGGCAGTGGCGCACGAAATTCAGCTGGACCAAGTGGCCGTCGTCATAGCGGCGATAGCCGTTGGCCTCGCGCCGGGGCGCGTCGAGCAGCCCTTCGCGCTCGTAGTAGCGGATGGTTTCGACGTCGCAGCCGCTGGTACGGGAGAGTTCGCCAATGCGCATGGTTTGTGATCCTGGGCAGCAAATCCCTGTAACCACTACAGGGTTAGCCCTAGTGTAGGACAGTCTGGCAACGCTTGCACCCAGCATGCTGGCGCACGTTTGCGGCAGGTGGGGAGCCCCACAGGCAATCCGTTGCACATGGTGTGCTATGCCTCACGCGGGGCGCCGGCGCCATCCCGCATCCTGTAGAATTCCTTGAACGTTTACTGACATACTGTCCTCGCGTGCGCTCAATCCGGCTCCTCCTGCTGGTCATGATGCTGGCCTTCCTGCCCCTGCCGGGCTGGACGGCTACGGTCGCGCACGACGTGGCGTCCGCCGCCGATACGCCGGCCGAGCCAACCATCGCCGATGCCGGCAGCCCAGATGCCGCCGCGGGCCAGCCATCACCGTCGTCTGAAACCGCCGAGCCGCAGCTGCAGCCCGGTGCCGATCTCGCCGAGCAGCTCCTGCCGGCGGCTCCATTGCGTCTAGCGGCCTCGTCCGGTCGCGCCGGGCCGCCGCGCTATGCCGGCGCCCCGCTGCCCGACCCGGACCTGCCGCTGCAGCCGCGTCCGCCGCGCGCCTGATGCCCCCGGCGCGGCCTTGCCCGCGCTCGCCCGTTCTTGTGTGCCGTGCCCCACGAGCGGCGCGCGCCTGCGGCTCGTCCGCGTTTTTCCGTCGTACTGCTCCACCACATACTCATGAAACGCGTATTACTTTTCCTGGCGACCAACCTCGCCGTCATGCTCGTCCTCAGCTTCACCGCCAGCGTGCTGGGCGTGAATCGCTACCTGACCGCCAACGGCCTGAACCTGGGCACCCTGCTCGCGTTCGCCGCGCTGATGGGCTTCGGCGGCGCCTTTATCTCGCTGCTGATGTCCAAGACCATCGCCAAGTGGTCCACCGGCGCGCAGGTCATTACCCACCCCAGCACCAGCACCGAGCTGTGGCTGGTGCAGACCGTCGAGAAGCTGGCGCAGCGCTCCGGCCTGCCCATGCCTGAAGTGGCCATCTACGACGGCGAACCCAACGCCTTCGCCACCGGCGCGACCAAGAACAGCTCGTTGGTGGCGGTGTCCACCGGCCTGCTGCAGTCGATGTCGCACGACGAAGTCGAAGCGGTGCTGGCGCACGAGGTGGCGCACGTGGCCAATGGCGACATGGTGACGCTGACGCTGATCCAGGGCGTGGTCAACACGTTCGTGATCTTCCTGGCGCGCGTGGTCGGCTACTTCGTCGACTCGATGTTGCGCAAGAGTGACGAGGAGTCGAGCGGGCCGGGCATCGGCTACATGGTCACGGTGGTCGTCTGCGAAATCGTGTTCGGCATCCTGGCCAGCATCATCGTGGCCTGGTTCTCGCGCCACCGCGAATTCCGCGCCGACGCCGGCGCGGCCGGCCTGATGGGTTCGCCCACGCCGATGGTGTCGGCGCTGCGCCGCCTCGGCGGCCTGGACCCGGACGGCCTGCCGCAGAACATGCAGGCGATGGGCATCGCCGGCGGCAAGTCGTGGCTGGCGCTGTTCTCGAGCCATCCGCCCATTGAGCAGCGCATTGCCGCGCTGCAATCCGCGCGCTGAAGCCCGGGGCAAGCAATGCCCCCGGCGCCGCGGCCTGACACTGGCGCGGCGCCGGCTACCTGACAGGGAGTTTTCGATGCGATCGAGCGTGCTGGAACCGACAAGCCCCGTGTGGCGCGACACGCTGGCGCGATGTCGCCATGATTGCTACCACACGCCTGGCTGGCATACTGCCGCCGAGCGCAGCGACCACGGCAGCGCCGCCGCGGTACTGGTGCGTGACGGCGCCCACGAGTTGCTGGTTCCGCTGGTGCGCCGGCCCATTGCCTGCGGCAGCTGGGATGCCACCTCGGCCTATGGCTACGGCGGCCCGGTGTTGAGCACCGATGTCCCGGCCGGCTTTGCCGAGGAGGCACTGGGCGCGGCGCTCGCGCTGCTGCGCGAGTGCGGCTGCGTGTCGTGGTTTATCCGCCTGCACCCACTGCTCAATGCCGACTGGAACAGCCGCCTCGGGCTGGTGGTGGATCAGGGCGAGACGGTATCCGTCGACCTGACCAAGAGTGCCGAGCAGCTATGGCACGAAACGCAGGCGCGCCACAGGCTGGGCATCAACCGCGCCCGGCGCGCGGGCGTGAGCGCACGCCTGGACCGAGATTTCGCCATGCTGCCGCGCTTTATCGCGCTGTACAACGCGACCATGGCGCGCTTGGGCGCGTTGCCCTACTACTTCTTCGACGCGCAGTACTACCGCACCCTGGTGCGCGCGCTGGGCGACGACCTGCTGCTGTTCGTGGCCGAGGAAGACGGCTGCATGATCGGCGCGGCGCTGTTCACCGTGGCCCGGGGGACGGGCATCATGCAATATCACCTGTCCGCCTGGGACTGGGCGTACCGCCACCTCCAGCCGACCAAGACTGTGATCCATGCCGCGCGCGAATGGGGCCGCACCAACGGCCTGCACTACCTGCACCTGGGCGGCGGGCTGGGTTCGGCCAAAGACTCCCTGTATGAGTTCAAGCGCGGCTTTTCGCACGATACGCATGTGTACCGGACCCAGCGCCTGGTGGTGGACCCCGACCGGTACGTGGCGCTGTCCGGCGGCGACAAAGCCACGCTGGATGACCTGGATGGCTTCTTTCCGGCTTACCGGCGCCCGGGCGCGCGCTTCGAGCCGCCGCAGGCGGATGCCGGCGACAACGTGCCGGCGCTCGCGGCATTCAAGACCGGGACCTGAAGCCGGACTGCTGCGGCGCTAGTCGACCACCCGGCCCCGCAGCACCTTGACCTGACTGCGCTGGCTCTTGGATTCCAGCCGGCGCCGGCGCGAGGCCAGCGTCGGCCGCGTGGGCCGGCGCACGCGCGGCGGCGCGGCCACGCTGCGCACCAGTTCGTGCAGCCGCCGCACCGCTTCGTCGCGGTTCTGGTCGAGGCTGCGGAACTGCTGCGCCTTGATCACCACCACGCCGTCGCGCGTGATGCGGTGGTCGTGCAGCGCCAGCAGGCGTTCCTTGTGGTCAGGCGCGAGCGAGGAGGCATGCACGTCATAGCGCAGGTGCACGGCATTGGACACCTTGTTGATGTTCTGGCCGCCCGCACCCTGCGCCCGGATCGCCGTGATCAGGTATTCGTGATGGGGGATGACGAGGTCGTCGGTCATGGTGGGATCATAGCAAGCGCTGGTGGCACTACCGCCACGCATAGCCGATACCGACCCCGTAAGTGACCTGGTTGCGCGTACCGCGCTGGGTCACGATGGGGCTGTCGGCAGCATCGCTGGTCAGGCGCTGGCCGTAGACCATTACCCCCCGTAGAGCAACGCCAGCCAGCCGGTGAACTGTTCCAGGCCCCCGCCCGGGCTATAGACAGGCAGGCCGCTCGCCGCCGAATCCGATGGGGTGACGCCGAAATAGGTGCAGTTGAAACTGCCGCTGACCCACGCCGCGCCCAGTCCGACCCCCGCATAGACCCGCGGGTGCAGCGGCACCCACAGCGAACCCGTTGCAGCGATATGCGTGCCGCCGTAGACGATGCCGGCATTGGTCATCACGTTGACGCCGCCGCCCAAGCGCCAGGGGACGCGGCCCTGGTTCAGGTATTCATAGCCGAGGTAGCCGCCGGCCTCGACCGTGGTGTCGATCTCGTGCAGGCGCGAGACCACCGGATCGTCAACGTCGTTGCGCCCCTTGCCGCCGGCAAACTCTGTGGTGGAGCCGATGCCAAGCCCGGCCATATTGGGGAGCGAGCCCGGCAGGCTCAGCGGTGCGGCGGGCACGGAGCTTGGCGCGCCGGCGAGCAACAGTGCCGCCAGCGCGCTGCGCGGCTTTGTCGAAATTGCCATGGTGGTTTCCGGGAGCGCGGCACACGGCCCGCCGCGCGAGATTGCGTGAATCGAGTGAATCTATCAGCACTGGCGCGCCACACAGCGAGGTGCGTGCAGAAAGTTTTCAGCGCGCGATTTAAGCCGCGCCGCTGTGCTGCCCCGGTGACGTAAATTGCATCCGTGACGGTACTTGCCAGGGCTAGATTATTCCGAACTAAGCAATGGGTAGTCGCCCCGCTTTGTCTTTTGTTTCGGGCGGCGCATGATAAGTCCAGCTTCGCTGATTGCCCTCGCTGTGCGGCACTATCCGTGATTTACGATGCGCAGTGTCCGCGTGCCCGCCGAAGCCTATTGGAACATCACCATGCGCCCCCGCCTTGCCACTCTGCTCGACCGCCTCTGGGAACAAGCCGTGCGCACGCCGCAGCGCTTTGTCGTGCTGTCGTTTGCAGTTGCCTCGATGTTGCTGGTGATGCTCTCCGTCCATGGCCTCGGGCTGCTGCGCGATCACGAGATCCGGTCGCTGCAGCAGGGCCAGCAACTGCAGGTCGCCGGTATCAGTTCGGTGCTGAATGTCGAAGCCGAGCGGCTGATGAGCGTGCGCAGTTTTGCGCAGCACCTGATCCGCCTGCAGACGGGCCCGCACGCGATCGAGCCTGACCCGCCGCTGAAGGCGGCCTATGAGCACCGTAACGACAACGTCTGGGAACTCCCCGCACCGGAAGGCGATGCGGTCTTGCTCGGCGTCAGCCCCGCCCTGCTGGCGGGCCTGGAAGGCTTCTCCCGCCGCGACGGCGACCTGCTGGCGGGCCTGTACGTGGCCCGTGGCCTCAGCCAGCTCATCAGCGCCGAGCCGGTCAACCCGCTGGTGGCGCGCAAGCTGATGTACGTTTCGAACAATGGCTTCTTCGTCGCCTATCCGCCGGTGCCGCCCGCTGACGCCGCCGCCACGCTGCGGCGCGTCGCCGCCACCGGCTATATCCGCGAGCACCTGCCCGAGGCCAATCCCGACCAGGGCATGCGCTGGAACTTCGGCCCCGTGGCCGACGGCAGCGACGATATGTACCTGTCGCTGAGCGTGCCGGTCTACCTGGACCACCAGTTCCGTGGTGTGGCCATCACCGAGATCTCACAGCACAGCATGGACGCGTACCTGACCCGGACCACACCCGAAGGAGTACAGCGCTTTCTGGTCGATATCGACGGCAACCTGGTCGGTGCCAGCACCCGCGACGTCAGGCGCGGCGAGAAGCTGTCCGCCATCCTGCCTGCCTCCTGGCACGAAGCCACGGCGCGGGAAATGTTCCGGCGCGGTTCGGGCACGCTGCGCGCCGCCGACGGCAGCCGCATCATGTTCCAGCGCATCGGCAGCAGCACCCTGGCGCTGGTCGACTACTTCTCGGCCACCGACCTGCTGCTGCGCACGGCGTCGCACCTGAGCGCCGTGCTGGCCGCCAGCGCGCTGGCGCTGGCGTTGCTGATGTGGGTCACCTTGCAGGGCATCGGCAAGCTGTTCTCGCACTACCAGGCGCGCGGCGAGGCGCTGCGCGAGCTGGCCGAGACCGACGCGCTGACCGGCCTGACCAACCGCCGCGAGTTCGAGGCGCGCTTCGGCATCGAGTACGAGCACTGCCTGCGCGACAAGACGCCGATGTCGATGCTGATGATCGATATCGACCGCTTCAAGCGCATCAACGACAACTGGGGCCACGCCAGCGGCGACCGCGTGCTGCGGAAGCTGGCCGACGTGGTGCGCGCGACCGTGCGCGCCATCGACGTGCCGGCACGCGTCGGCGGCGAGGAATTCGCGCTGCTGCTGCCGCGCACATCGCTGGACGAAGCCACGCAAACCGCCGAGCGCCTGCGCAAGATCCTGGGCCAGACCGTGTGCGAGCCGGCCGCCGATGCCACTGCCAAGGGCAATATCCAGTTCACGGTATCGATCGGCGTGTCCGACATGGGAGTGGACGGCACCGACAACCTCGACACCATGCTGCAGGTGGCGGACCGCCGGCTGTACGCGGCCAAGGCGGCCGGCCGCAACCGGGTGGTCAGCGACGATCGCGTGCCGGAGCCTGCGCCGGGAATCGTCCCGGCTCCCGCCGGCACGAACTGACGGCCGGCGCATGCGCTTGCTTCAGGGCCAGCATCATGGCACGACATATCGGGAGGAAATTTGGCGCGCCCGGCTGGGATCGAACCAGCAACCCCTGCCTTCGGAGGGCAGTACTCTATCCATTGAGCTACGGGCGCACAGGACGGTTTTGCAACCGGTTTGTGGGTACAGCGGTTGCGGCGGGCGAGTGCCGCCGCAGGAAAGTCGCATAGGATACCGCGTTTGCCCCGTGCCGTCCATGCGGGCCCGCCAGGGGCTTCAGGGAACGTCTCGCAACCGCCGCTTTTTGGCACTGGCGGGGGGCCTTTGGCGCTATAATCGCCAGCTATTTGCGTCAAATCGTGCCCGCCACACCGCCGATGCAATGAGTCGACCGGGGTCAAGGCCGCGCGGCTTGTTGTCGGCGACAATCAGGCCCGATCCGGGAGACAGTCCGCAGCGCGCAAATAGCAACAGACCCAAGTCAGGCAAGGGCCGCAGCCAGCACGGGCGGCCCGGATGGGGCCGGACAGCGGTCAGCGAGTGACCAAGACCGGGCCAGAATAAGCAAGCCGAGCGTAAGCGGCCAGAAGGTTTCCTGCAAAACTGAGAGTTCTGTATGAGCGACGTCCACAACGAACACGACGAACACGAGTCTCCCATCAAAACCCCGAAGCAGCTGATCGCAGTTGTGATCGCGGCTTTCCTGGTGCCGATCATCGTGATCATTCTGCTGGTCAACTTTGTCGGACACGGCTCGACTGAAAGCGCCGGCGCCGCCACCACGGCGGAAGCCGTCAACGACCGCATCAAGCCGGTCGCCTCGCTCGAAATCAAGGATCCCAATGCGCCGCGCGTCTTCAAGACGGGCGAGCAGGTCTACAAGGAAATCTGCGCCGCGTGCCACGCCACCGGCGCAGCGGGTGCACCCAAGTACGCCAACGCTGGCGACTGGACCGCGCGCATCGGCCAGGGCTTTGACGGCCTGATGAAGTCGGTGATAAACGGCAAGGGCGCGATGGCCGCGCGCGCCGGCACCACGCCGGACGACTACGCCGACTACGAACTGGCCCGTGCCGTGGTCTACATGGCCGACGCCGGCGGCGCCAAGTTCCCGGAACCGGCTGCCCCGGCTGCCGCCGCGCCGGCGACCGCCGCAGCCCCTGATGCCGCCGCCGGTCCGGCCGCCGCTGCCGCGCCTGCACCGGCCGCTGCAGCGGCCCCGGCAGCCGCTGCCGCCGCACCTGCTGCTGCGCCGGCCGCCTCGGCCGACGTGGGCAAGAAGGTCTACGAGCAGGTCTGCGCCGCCTGCCACGCCGCCGGCGTGGCAGGTGCGCCCAAGTTCGGCGACAAGGCCGCCTGGGCGCCGCGCCTGAAGGAAGGCATGGACGCGGTCCACAACTTTGCGCTCAAGGGCAAGGGCGTGATGCCGCCCAAGGGTGGCTACGCCGGCCCGGACGCGGACGTGATCGCCGCTTCGGACTACATGGCCAACGCCGCCAAGTAAGTCCGCCTGCTGCAAACGAAAAGCCCGCGCATATTGCGCGGGCTTTTTTTCGTCCGTACCGCCTGCGCGGCCGCTACACCACGCGCGAGTACCGCGCCCGCGGCACGAAGCGCACCGGCTGCGCGCCATCGTTGGCGGCAACGGCCTGGGCACCGGTGTCCGCGGGCCGCGCGGCGTCCTCGCGCAGGTAGTGGTCGAACACCATCGCCACGCGCCGCACCAGCAACCGGCCCAGCGGCGTCACGGTGATGCGTTCCGGCGCGCATTGCACCAGCCCGTCAGCGCCCAGTGCAGCAAGGTCGGCCAGTTCCGGCGCAAAGGCCGTGCCGAAGCGGATGCCGTGGCGCGCTTCCAGCGCCGGGATATCGAGCACCCCATTGCACATCAGGTCGCCGATGATCTCGCGCCGCAGGTGGTCGTCGACGCTCATCGCCACGCCGCGCGCCAGCGGCAGGCGGCCGTGGTCGAGCGCGCCGTAGTACTCGTCCAGCGTGCGCGCATTTTGCACGTAGCGCCCCGCGATCGCGCCGATCGCGGAAATGCCGAGCCCGACCTGGTCGTAGCCGGCGTGCGTTGAGTAACCCTGGAAGTTGCGCTGCAGCCGCCCTTCGCGCTGGGCCACGGCGAGGTCGTCGTCGGGCAGCGCGAAATGGTCCATGCCGATATAAACGTAGCCCTCGGCGGTCAGCCGCTCGATGGTGGAGACCAGGATGTCGAGCTTCTCGCCGGCGGGCGGCAAGGCGTTTTCGTCGATGCGGCGTTGCGGCTTGAACACATGCGGCAGGTGCGCGTAGCTATAGACCGAGAGCCGGTCGGGACGCAGCGCCAGCACCTGCTCGATGGTGCGGCCAAAGCGCGCCGCGGTCTGGTGCGGCAGGCCGTAGATCAGGTCCAGGCTGACCGAGCGGAAACCCAGCGTGCGTGCGGCATCCACCACGGCGCGGGTCTCTTCGAACGGCTGGATGCGATGGATGGCCTGCTGGACCTCGGGATCGAAATCCTGCACGCCCAGGCTGACGCGGTTGAAGCCCAGCTCGGCCAGCAGCGCAATGCGGGCGTGGTCGACGCGGCGCGGATCGATCTCGATCGAATGCTCGCCCTCGGCCGCCAGCTCGAAATGCTCATGCAGCAGCGCCATCACGCGGCGCATCTCGCCGGGGTCGAGGAAGGTCGGCGTGCCCCCGCCCCAGTGCGACTGCAGCACCTGGCGGCGCGGCCCGAGCCGGTCTGCCACCAGCGCCATCTCGCGGCCCAGGTAGTTGACGTAGCGGGCGCTGCGGCCATGGTCGCGCGTGATGATCTTGTTGCAGCCGCAGTAGTAGCAGATGTTCTCGCAGAACGGGATATGCAGGTACAGCGACAGCGGCGCCGGCGCGTCGGCGCGGCAGGCGGCGAGTGCGTCGTGGTACAGCGACAGGTCGGGCCCGTTGCGGAAGCGGTCGGCCGTCGGGTACGAGGTATAGCGCGGGCCGTTGCCGTCGATGCGGCCGGCCAGCGCGCGGAAGTCGGACAGTGCGCGGCGGTCGGGCGCAGGGGAAGTCATGGCAGACGGGATCATGGGGGCGCGGGGGTATGGGTGTATGACGGCCCATCGTAGGGCCGCACCGCCGCTGGCGCGTTGACCGCCGTCAAGCGCGGGCATTGGACCTGCGGGCGGCGGGCGTCACATTGGTGTCATGTGTGGCGGATACGCTGCGCGCCACCGCCGGCCCGCGCGTCACCTGCCCCTGCAATGCCAACTCCCGACCAGACATCAACGCATCCGCCGTACCCACCGCTGCGCAGCCACCTAGCAGCACCGGCCCGGCACCGGCGCCGCCTGCTTGCCGCCGCCGGCGCGGCCCTGGCCCTGCCCGCCTGGCCAGCGCTGTCGCAGGCGCAGGCGCGCCGCACGGTCGTGGTCGGCCACCTGCTCGACCGCGGCGGCGCGCAAGCCGACCTTGCGCGCGACTACCTGGCCGGGGCCAAGGTCATGTTCGATGCTGTCAACGCCGGCAACGGCCCGGTGCGCATCGCGCACGTGGTCCGTGACGCCGATCCCGACCCGCGCCGCGCGCTGGCGCAGGCGGTGTCGCTGGCCGATACCGAACGCGCCGAGCTGCTGTTCGGCCCGGGCGACCGGCTGTTGCCGGCGCTGGCGGCATCGGCCGAGCTGGGCCGGCGCGGCGTGCAGATCGTGGCGCCGCTGTCGGGGCTTGCGCTGGCGGCCGACAACGTCTGGTTCACCCGTGCCGACTACCAGGCCGAACTGGACGCGGCGGTACGCCAGCTGCGCAGCTACGGCCTGACCAGCATCGCGCTGGCCCTGGCGCCGGACTTCGCCGCCCCGTCGCTGGCCCGGCTGGAGGCGCAGACCGGGACGCGCGCGGTGCCGCTCGACGCCAATCCCGAGGCCGCCGCCCGGCGCATCGCCGCCACCCGCCCGGGCGCGGTGATCGTGGCGGGCGATACCCTTGCCTACGCCGGGCTGGGCCGCGCGCTGGCGGTGCAGGGCTGGTACGGTTTCCTGGTCGGGCTGTCGTCGGTCAGCGCCACCGCCGCGCGCGAGATCCTGGGCGCTGGCTACAACGGCGGCATGGTGCTGACCCAGGTCGCGCCCGGGCCGCAACAGGCAACGCTGCGGGTGGTGAAGGAACACGTGGCGCGCATGAAGCAATACCTGGATGAGCCGCCGTCGCCGGCCACGCTGGCTGGCTATATCGGCGCGGCATGGCTGGCGCGCGCGCTGGCCGGCCTGCGCGGCAGCGGCGCGGCCGAGATGCGGCGGGCACTGCAGGGGCGCGTGGACGTGGGCGATTTCCCGCTCGACTTCACGCACGGGCAGCGCGGCTCGCAGTACGTCACGCTGGCGGCGTCAGCCGCGCGGTAGGGACAGGCGCGCGCGCAGGCCGCCTTCGGGGCGGTTGCTCAGGGTCAGCTCGCCGCCATAGCGCGCGGCAATGTCGACCGCGATCGACAACCCCATGCCGACCCCGCCGGTGGCGCGGCTGCGCGAGGATTCGACGCGGTCGAACGGCGCGAGCAGCACAGCCGCCATACTAGGCATGCCTGCACCCCGCGTCTTGTCAGCCTGGTAGGCCTTTGTATCGGGACTGTAGCGCCCGTTCAGCCCGGGGCTGTCTTGCCGCCGTTTCCCAGCAGTGCCTTGAGCGCGCCGAGCCGGTCCTTGGGGCTCATCGCCGGGGTTTCATCCACCGGCGCAGGCGCCTCCTCCAGCTTCATCTCGCCGATAAAGCGCGAAGGCTGGCACGAGTAGGTCTCTCGCGCGCGCTTGCGCTTCTTGCACCAGCTGACATGCAGGCTGCGCTGGGCGCGGGTGATGCCGACATACATCAATCGCCGCTCTTCCTCGATCTTCTCGTCGCTCATGTCCTCGTCTTCGCGGCAGTGCGGCAGGATGCCCTCCTCCACGCCGACCAGGAACACGTGCGGATACTCCAGCCCCTTGGACGCATGCAGCGTGGACAGCCGCACCGCGTCGGGATCTTCCTCGCGGCCTTCCAGCATGCTCATCAGCGCCACGGTCTGGGTCAGCTCCAGCAGGTTCTTGCCTTCGCTGCCGAGGCCGTCGGCATTGTCGAAGCCGGTGGCTTCCTCGCCCTCGGCGCCTTCGGGCTTGGTGCCCTTGCGCTTGAGCCAGTCGAGGAATTCCAGCGTATTGGTCCAGCGCGACTGCGCCTGCCGTTCGTCGAAGCTGTCGTACAGGTAGGCCTCGTAGTGGATCCCTTCCATCAGGTCGTCCAGCACCACGGTGGCGGGATCCTTGGCCGCGCGGTCGGCCAGCCGTACCATCGATTCGCAGAACACGCGCAGCGGCTCCAGCTGGCGCGGCTGCAGCTTGCCTTCGATGCCGCCCATCATCGCGGCCTCGAACAGCGACACCTTGGCCTGTCCGGCAAAGGTGCCCAGCGCTTCCAGCGTGGTGTTGCCCACGCCGCGGCGCGGCGTGGTGATGGCGCGGATAAAGGCGGGATCGTCGTCGGGGTTGGCAATCAGGCGCAGATAGGCGCAGATGTCCTTGATCTCGGCCTTGTCGAAGAAGCTCTGGCCGCCCGACAGCACATAGGGAATCCGTTCGCGCCGCAGGATCTGCTCAAACAGCCGCGCCTGGTGGTTGCCGCGATACAGAATGGCGTAGTCGCGGAACTGCGCGCGGCGCTCGAACTTGTGCGCGGACAGGCGGAACACCACCGACTCGGCCTCGTGCTCCTCGTCGTTCATCGGGTGGATGGCGATGGGGTCGCCCATGCCGTGCTCGCTCCACAGCTTCTTGTCGAACAGCTTGGGGTTGTTGGCGATGACCGCGTTGGCGGCTTCCAGGATGCGCACCGTGGAGCGGTAGTTCTGCTCCAGCTTGATCACCTTCAGGTCCGGGAAGTCGGTCTGCAACCCGCGCAGGTTGTCCAGCGTGGCGCCGCGCCAGCCATAGATGGCCTGGTCGTCGTCGCCGACCGCGGTGAAGGCCGGCGCGCGCAGGTGCGAGCCGCCTGCCAGCAGCTTCAGCAACTGGTACTGGCAGGCGTTGGTGTCCTGGTATTCGTCGACCAGGAAGTAGCGCAGGCGGTTCTGCCACTTGAGTTGCACCGTTTCATTGCGCGCGAACAGCTCGGCGGGCAGGCGGATCAGGTCGTCGAAATCCACCGCCTGGTAGGCGTGCAGCGTGGCCACGTAGTTGCGGTAGACCAGCGCGGCCTGGTGCTCGTCGGCATTGGCGGCCTGCGCGATCGCTGCCTCCGGATCGACCATGCCGTTCTTCCATAGCGAGATCGTGCCCTGCACGCCGCGGATCAGCTTCTTGTCGGTGGTGCCCAGCTGCTCCTGGATCAGGCCGAAGCAGTCGTCCGAATCCATGATCGAAAACTGCGGCTTCAGGCCCACGTGCTCGGCCTCCATGCGCAGGATCTGCACCCCGAGCGAGTGGAAGGTACAGACCGTCAGCTGTTTGAGCGGAATGCGCTTGCCCTCGCGTGTGGTCTTGCCCTCCATCAGCTTGCCGATGCGCTCCTGCATCTCCTTGGCGGCCTTGTTGGTAAAGGTGACGGCGGCGATATGGCGCGGCTCGAAGCCCTTGTCCTCGATCAGATGCGCGATCTTCTGCGTGATCACCCGGGTCTTGCCGGAGCCCGCCCCGGCCAGCACCAGGCAAGGGCCGTCCAGGTAGCGGACGGCTTCGGATTGGGCGGAGTTCAGGCCATGGGTCATGCGTGGGATGCGGTTGGAGGCAGGGAAATCGGCAGGAACAGCGGCAGGCCAGGCGGGACACGCCAGCACCCAAAAAACGGGCATGGCAGCAAAGCTGCCGATGTTAACACGCTGGCCGCGGCAGGTCAGTCAGCGCAAACCGCGTTGACACGGCCGGTTGTGTCACCGGCGTAACACTTCGTAAAGGCCGGAGCCAATCGCGCAACCAAACGCTCTAACTAGTATGTCCCCTGGCCTGCGCGGCGGGGTTGACATGCTTGAATCATCACATCGGAGCCAATAATGAAAACCCTGCAGACTTTGACCAAGGTGACCCTGATCGGCGTGACCGTCGCGGCCTTTGCCGGTTGCGCGGATATGACCCCGAAGCAGCGTAATACCGCCATTGGCGCGGGCGCGGGCGCCGTGGGCGGCGCCATCCTCACCGACGGTAGCGCGCTGGGTACGCTGGGTGGCGCGGCCGTGGGCGGCGTGATCGGTAACGTTGTCACCGACGACAAGAAGAAGTAAGCCAGACCACCGCAGCGACAGGTACGGCAGGCTCCCCTGGCCGGTTTGACAAAGGCCGGGGCCTCCCGTACATTGCGCGCATCCGACCGGGAGAGCGCGCATCGCCTGCGCCGCCGAAGGGGTATCACCCGAAAACTCTCAGGCACCACGGACCGATCGGATCGGCATGCAATATGCACACAATGCATGCCGAACTCTGGAGAGCGGCACCCGCCATTCGTGGCGAGCGTGCCCACCGAAGGGGCGCACGAGGAAGGGGTCCGGCAGGATCCGCCTTGTAATCTCTCAGGTATCGAGGACAGAGGGGTCATCCGCCGCAGCGGATTGCCACGCCACATTCAGGCGCGGCGAGCGTTGCGGCGGATGGCCCTTTTTTGTTTTCGCCAACCGAGACTGCCCCAGAGGATTCCATGACGCTCCAGGCCACGCCCCTCAACGCCATCCACCGCGCCCTCGGCGCCCGCATGGTTGATTTCGGCGGCTGGGACATGCCGGTCAACTACGGCTCCCAGATCGAAGAACACAATGCCGTGCGCACCGACGCCGGCATGTTCGACGTGTCGCACATGTGCGTGGTCGACCTCGCCGGCGCCAATACCCGCAGCTTCCTGCGCGGCCTGCTGGCCAACAATGTCGACAAGCTGCAGACCCCGGGCAAGGCGCTCTACTCCTGCATGCTGGATGAGAAAGGCGGCGTGATCGACGACCTGATCGTCTACTTCTTTGCCGAGGACCGCTTCCGCCTGGTCGTCAACGCCAGCACCGCGCTGGGCGACATCGAATGGATCCGCGCGCGCAATGCCGCCACCGGCAGCGATGTGACCATCACGCCGCGCCGCGACGATGTTGCGCCTGCAGGCGCGCAGCCTCTGGCCATCGTCGCCGTGCAGGGGCCCAACGCCCGCGCCAGGGTGTGGAGCACCTTCCCCTCGACCCAGCCTTCGGACACGCTCAAGCCCTTCAACGCCGCCGTGGTCCAGGACCCGGCCATCGGCGAGATCATGGTGGCGCGCACCGGCTACACGGGCGAAGACGGCTTCGAACTGGTGGTGCCGGCCGAGAACGTCGCCGCCGTCTGGGAAAAGCTGAACGCCGCCGGCGTGCGCCCCGCAGGCCTGGGCGCGCGCGACACGCTGCGCCTGGAAGCCGGCATGAACCTGTACGGCCAGGATATGGATATCAACACCTCGCCGCTGGATGCGGGCTTGGCCTGGACGGTGGACCTGCAGAGCGAGCGTGACTTCACCGGCAAGGCGGCACTGGCCGCGGCCGGTTCGCGCCAGCAATTCCTCGGCCTGATCCTGCGTGACAAGGGCGGCGTCCTGCGCGCCCACCAGAAAGTGATCACGCCGGCCGGTGACGGTGAAATCACCAGCGGCACCTTCAGCCCGTCGCTGTCCCAGTCCATCGCCTTTGCCCGCCTGCCCAAGGATGTCGCCGTGGGCGATACCGTGCAGGTGGAGATCCGCGACCGCAAACTCAACGCGACTGTGGTTAAACTGCCGTTTGTGCGTAATGGCAAGGCACTCGTGAGCTGAGGCTCACCCAACGGTCGCCCTCGCCTGCCGGCAGCTTCGCCGGGCAGGCATCACCCAACAAGAAACAAATCTGTATCCGGAGAACCTTCATGAATTTCCCCGCTGACCTCAAGTACACCGAGTCGCATGAGTGGGTACGCGTCGAAGCCGACGGCACGCTCACCATCGGCATCACCGACCACGCGCAGGACGCGCTGGGCGACATCGTCTTCCTGGAACTGCCCGAAGTGGGCAAGTCGGTCGGTGCCGGCGATGCGCTGGCAGTGGTGGAATCGGTAAAGGCCGCTTCCGACATCTACGCCCCCGTGGCCGGCGAAGTGATCGCCGTCAACGAGGCCGCCACGGCTGCCCCGGAGAGCGTCAACGCCGACGCCTTCGACGCGTGGCTGTTCAAGCTCAAGCCGGCCAACGGCGACGACGTCAACGGCCTGATGTCGGCCGACGCCTACAAGGCCAGCGTCGGCGCCTGACGCCGGCCGCGCCGGTCCATGGTTGGACCGGCCACTGCAGACTGACGCGCGCCGTCCCGGCTGACCACCGGCCGGCGCGCACCTCACGAGGTTCTTGCCAATGAACGCCCCGCTTCCCATGAACGCCGCCCAAGTGAACCGGCCCACGCTGGCCGAACTGGAGGCGCGCGACGCCTTCGCCGCCCGCCATATCGGCCCCGATACCCCCGAACAGCAACACATGCTGAAGGTGCTGGGCTATGACAGCCGCGCCGCGCTGATCGACGCCGTCATCCCCGCCGCCATCCGCCGCCGCGACGGCATGCCGATGGGCGAGTTCACCGAGCCGCTGAGCGAGGAAGCCGCGCTGTCAAGGCTGCGCGGGCTGGCTGGCAAGAACAGGGTGCTGAAGAGCTTTATCGGCCAGGGCTACTACAACACCGTCACGCCCGGCGTCATCCTGCGCAATATCTTCGAGAACCCGGCCTGGTACACCGCCTACACGCCCTACCAGCCGGAGATCTCGCAGGGCCGCCTGGAGGCGATGCTGAACTTCCAGCAGATGGTCACCGACCTGACCGGGCTGGATATCGCCAATGCGTCGATGCTGGATGAAGGCACTGCCGCGGCCGAAGCCATGACGCTGCTGCAGCGCGTGAACAAGCACGATTCGAACACCTTCTACGTGGCCGACGACGTGCTGCCGCAGACGCTGGAAGTGGTACGTACGCGCGCGCTGCCGATGGGCATCGAGGTCAAGGTCGGCCCCGCCGCCGATGCCGCCGCGGCCAACGCCTTCGGCGTGCTGCTGCAGTACCCGGGCGTGAACGGCGACGTCAACGACTACCGCGCCATCGCCGACGCCGTGCACGCCGCCGGCGGCCTGGTGGTGGCTGCCGCCGACCTGCTGGCGCTGACGCTGATCGCCGCGCCGGGCGAATGGGGCGCCGATGTGGCCGTGGGCAACTCGCAGCGCTTCGGCGTGCCGCTGGGCTTCGGCGGCCCGCACGCCGGCTATATGGCGGTGAAGGACGCGTTCAAGCGCTCGATGCCGGGCCGGCTGGTGGGCGTGACCATCGATGCGCAGGGCAACAAGGCCTACCGCCTGGCCCTGCAGACGCGCGAGCAGCATATCCGCCGCGAGAAGGCCACCTCGAATATCTGTACCGCGCAGGTGCTGCTGGCCGTGATGGCGTCGATGTATGCGGTCTACCATGGCCCGCAGGGCCTGAAGCGCATCGCGCAGCGCGTGCATCGCCTGACCGCGACGCTGGCCGCCGGCCTGGAAAAGCTCGGCTTCGCGCGCACCAACGCCAGCTTCTTCGATACGCTGACGCTGGAAACCGGCTTCAACACCGATGCCATCCATGCCGCGGCCACCGCGCGCGGCATCAACCTGCGCCATATCAGCGCCACGCGCGTCGGCATCTCGCTGGACGAGACTGCCACCCGTGCCGACGTGGTCGCGCTGTGGGAAGTCTTCACGCAAGGCAAGCCGCTGCCCGCGGAAGTGGACTTCGACAAGCTCGAAGCTGTCGTGCAGGACGCGTTCCCGGCGGAACTGGCACGCACCAGCGAATACCTGACCCACCCGGTGTTCAACACGCACCACGCCGAACACGAGATGCTGCGCTACCTGCGCATGCTGGCCGACAAGGACCTGGCGCTGGACCGCACCATGATCCCGCTGGGCTCGTGCACGATGAAGCTGAACGCCACCAGCGAGATGATCCCGGTGACCTGGCCCGAATTCAGCCAGATCCACCCGTTCGCGCCGCTGGACCAGACCGTGGGCTACCGCGAGATGATCGACCAGCTCGAGGCCATGCTGTGCGCCGCCACCGGCTACGCCGCGGTCAGCCTGCAGCCCAACGCCGGCTCGCAGGGCGAGTACGCGGGCCTGCTGATCATCCATGCCTACCACGCCAGCCGCGGCGAAAGCCATCGCGACATCTGCCTGATCCCGTCGTCCGCACACGGCACCAACCCGGCTTCGGCGCAGATGGCCGGCATGAAGGTGGTGGTGGTGGCCTGCGACGAGGACGGCAACGTCGACCTGCAAGACCTGGCGAAGAAGGCCGAGCAGCACAGCAAGAACCTGGCGGCGATCATGATCACCTACCCGTCCACGCACGGCGTGTTCGAGCAGGGCGTGCAGCAGATCTGCGAGATCGTGCACCAGCACGGCGGCCAGGTGTACGTGGACGGCGCCAACATGAACGCGATGGTCGGCACCGCCGCGCCGGGCCAGTTCGGCGGCGACGTGTCGCACCTGAACCTGCACAAGACCTTCTGCATCCCGCACGGCGGCGGCGGCCCGGGCGTGGGCCCGGTCGCGGTCGGCGCGCACCTGGCTGACTTCCTGCCCAACCAGGACAGCGTCGGCTATCGCCGCGACGACCGCGGCATCGGCGGCGTTTCGGCGGCGCCGTTCGGCTCGGCCAGCATCCTGCCGATCTCGTGGATGTATATCGCGATGATGGGTTCGGCCGGCCTGACCGCCGCCACCGAGAATGCGATCCTGGCCGCCAACTATGTCGCCAAGCGCCTGGCGCCGTACTACCCGGTGCTGTACACCGGCCAGCACGACCTGGTTGCGCACGAGTGCATCCTGGACCTGCGCCCGCTGCAGAAGGACACCGGCATCAGCAATGAAGACGTGGCCAAGCGCCTGATGGACTACGGCTTCCACGCCCCGACCATGAGCTTCCCGGTGCCGGGCACGCTGATGATCGAGCCGACCGAGAGCGAGGCGCTGCACGAGCTGGACCGCTTTATCGACGCGATGATCGCGATCCGCCAGGAAATCGGCCGCGTCGCCGACGGCACCTTCGACCGCGACGACAACCCGCTCAAGCACGCGCCGCACACGGCCGCGGTGGTGACCGCCGACGAGTGGACCCACAAGTACACGCGCGAGGAAGCCGCGTACCCGGTGGCATCGCTGCGCACGCAGAAGTACTGGCCGCCGGTCGGCCGTGCCGACAACGTGTATGGTGACCGCAACCTGTTCTGCGCCTGCGTGCCGGTCAGCGACTACGTGGTGGACTGAGGCGTAGCGCCGCCGCAGCCGCGGCGGCTCGCCAACGAACTATGCTCGAGATGACGGGCATCGCGGTGTCGCGGTGCCCGCCGCAGCCACGCCAACCGACCAAGAAGAGCCTCTTCAGGGCCATCCCATTGCTGGAGACATTCCGTGGCAGTCAGCGTCTTTGATCTGTTCAAGGTGGGCATCGGCCCGTCGAGCTCGCATACCGTAGGCCCGATGCGCGCTGCGCTGATGTTCGCGCAGGGGCTTGAGCGCGACGGCCTGCTGCCGCAGGTGGCGAGTGTGCGTGCCGAGCTCTATGGCTCGCTGGGCGCCACCGGCAAGGGCCACGGCACCGACAAGGGCGTGATCCTCGGCCTGATGGGGGAAGCCCCCGACACCATCGATCCCGATTCGATCGACACGCGCCTGGCCGCGCTGCGCGCGGGCCGCGAGCTGTCGCTGCTGGGCCAGCATGTCGTGCCCTTTGTCGAGAAGGAGCACATCGCCTTCTACCGGCGCGAAGCGATGGCCGAGCATCCCAACGGCATGAAGTTCCATGCCTTCGACGCCAGCGGCGCATCGCTGCGCGAGGCGCGCTACCTGTCGGTCGGCGGCGGCTTCGTCGTGACCGCGGGCGCACCCAATACGCAGGTGCTCAATGCCGCGCAGCAACTTCCGCACCCGTTCCGCAGCGGCAAGGACATGCTGGAGATGGCCACCGCCAGCGGCAAGAGCATTGCGCGGCTGATGATGGAAAACGAGCTGACCTGGCGCAGCGAGGCGGAAGTCACCAGCGGCCTGCTGCATATCTGGGATGTGATGCAGGCGTGCGTGGCGCGCGGCTGCCGCACCGACGGCGAGCTGCCGGGGCCGTTCAGGGTCAAGCGCCGTGCGCCGGAACTGTTCCGCAGCCTGACCGAGCGCGCCGAGCGCACGCTGTCGGACCCGCTCTCGGTGATGGACTGGGTCAACCTGTACGCCATTGCCGTCAATGAAGAGAATGCCGCCGGCGGGCGCGTGGTCACCGCGCCGACCAACGGCGCCGCGGGCATTATCCCGGCGGTGCTGCACTACTACGACCGCTTCGTGCCGGGTGCCAGCAAGCAAGGCGTGGTCGACTTCCTGCTGACCGCGGGCGCGATCGGGCTGCTGTACAAGCTCAATGCGTCGATTTCCGGCGCCGAGGTCGGTTGCCAGGGCGAAGTCGGCGTGGCCTGCTCGATGGCCGCCGGCGCGCTCGCGGCGGTGCAGGGCGGCAGCCCGGCGCAGGTCGAGAACGCGGCCGAGATCGGCATGGAGCACAACCTCGGGCTGACCTGCGACCCGGTTGGCGGACTGGTGCAGATCCCGTGTATCGAGCGCAACGCAATGGCCTCGGTCAAGGCGGTCAACGCGGCGCGCATGGCCTTGCGCGGCGACGGCACGCACTACGTATCGCTCGATTCGGTGATCAAGACCATGCGCGAGACCGGTGCCGACATGAAGACCAAGTACAAGGAGACGGCGCGCGGCGGGCTGGCGGTGAATATCGTGGAATGCTAATGTCCGCGCGCGCAGCGCGGCGTATCATGGCGGCGTTCCCCGAACGAAAAACAAGAGGGCAGCCATGCAGACCTTCCACCAGCTGTTCGACGAAACCTCGTCCACCTTCACCTACCTGCTGATCGACGCCGCCACCGGGGACGCGCTGCTGATCGACCCGGTCGACCACCAGCTGGAACGCGACCTGGCGCTGCTGAAGTCAACCGGCGCGCGGCTGGCGTGGGTCATCGAGACCCATGCCCATGCCGACCACATCACCTCGGCCGGCCACCTTGCGCTGCAGACCGGCGCGCACACTGCGGCGCCGTCCGGCTGCGATATCAAGCCCGCGCAGAAGCAGCTGATCGACGGCGACACTGTCGCCTTCGGCAAGCAGGTGCTGCGCGCCATCCATACGCCCGGGCACACCGCCGGCAGCATGAGCTACCTGTGGGAAGAGCCCACGCCCGACGGCATCGTGCGCCGCGTCTTCACCGGCGATGCCCTGCTGATCGACGGCTGCGGCCGCACCGACTTCCAGTCGGGCGACGCCGGCACGCTCTACGACAGCCTGACCAGGAAGCTGTTTGCGCTGCCCGACGACACGCAGGTCTATCCGGCCCACGACTACAAGGGCCGCACCTCGTCCACCATCGGCCAGGAGCGCGCCCACAACAGCCGCGTCGCCGGTCGCACGCGCGAAGAGTTCATCGAGATGATGCGCAACCTGAACCTGCCGCGCCCGAAGCTGATCGATGTCGCCGTGCCGGCCAACCAGCGCCTGGGCCTGCGCGACGGTGAAAGCGTGCCGCACGGCGCCTGAGGTTTTCCTAACGTTAGGAGTCTTTGCATGTCCACATACACCGCTGAAGTCCTGTGGCAACGCGACGGGCAGGATTTCGCCGGCAACCGCTACAGCCGCAGGCATGTGCTGCGCTTTGACGGCGGCGCAGAAATTCCGGGATCGTCGTCGCCCCATGTGGTGCCGCTGCCGATGTCGGATGCGAGCGCGGTCGATCCCGAGGAGATGTTCATCGCCTCGCTGTCCAGCTGCCACATGCTGTGGTTCCTGTCGCTGGCGGCGAAGCAACGCTTTGTCGTCGACCGCTACCTGGATGCGGCCACTGGTGTGATGGCAAGGAACGCGGACGGGCAGATGGCGATGACCGTGGTGACGCTACGCCCTCAGGTGACGTTTGGCGGCGAGCGCGAGCCCACGCGCGAAGAACTCGATGCCCTGCACCACGCCGCGCATGGCGCCTGCTTTATCGCCAACTCGGTCAGGACCGAGGTGCGCTGCGAACCGGTGTTCGCCGGCGCCTGAGCGCGTTGCCATGCCTGCCATCGTCCCGGCACCGGCGCCAGCGCAGCTGGTGCCGCCGCGGACTGAATCGGTTCGCCGCAGGGTGCTGCGCTGGCTCGGTGCGGGACTGGTCCTGCTTGCCGGAATCAGCATGATGCAGGATCACTTCCTCTACTTCCCCGACAAGGCCTCGGTCGACGACATGGTCTCGCCCGGGTTGCGCGCCTGGCCGGGGCCGCAGGACTTTCGCGGCCTTGTCGCCGAACCGGCCGGACCGGCGCGCGCCACCGCCATGGTCTTTCACGGCAATGCCGGGCACGCCGGGCATCGCGGCTACTACGCCAGCGCGCTGACGAAGCTGGGCATTCGCGTGATCCTGGCCGAGTACCCGGCCTACGGCCCGCGCACCGGCGCACTCGGCGAGCGCAGCTTCGTGGCAGACGCGGAACAATCGATTGCGCTGGCCCGGCGCCAGTTCGGCGGCCCGCTGCTGCTGGTCGGCGAGTCGCTGGGAGCGGGCGTGGCCGCAGCGGCCGCGGCGCGCCAGCGCGAGAGCGTCGCCGGCGTGCTGCTGATCACGCCGTGGGACAAGCTTGCGCATATTGCCTCGCATCACTATCCCTGGCTGCCGGCCGGCTGGGTGCTGCGCGACCGCTACGAAAGTGCGGCCAACCTGGAAGGCTTCGGCCGCCCGGTGATGGTCGCGGTCGCCGAACGCGACACCATCGTGCCGGCACGCTTCGGCCGGGCGCTCTATGCGTCGCTGGGCGAACCGCGGCGGCTCGCGGTGATCGGCGGCGCCGGGCATAACGACTGGGCCGGGCATGTCGATGCGGCCTGGTGGCAGGAAGCGGTCGCGTTCCTGCTGTCCCCGCCACCGACTACAAACAAATAACATCGGGCCGTCAAAACGCTGATTTGACTTACCCCTGCGTGCCGCAAATACTGGCCTTCACAGAACGGCTCGCCACTTGCGCACCGGTCGGTGCGTCCAGCGTTGCGTAGCCGACATCCGTGGGGGAACATCATCATGAAGCAATGCCAGCATCGCAAGCTGTACCGTGGCCTCGGCGTATTGGCCGCGGCGATCGCGCTGACCCCGGCGCTGATCCCTGCCCAGGCCATGGCGCAGAACAAGCCCATGGCCTATCCGGCCAAGGGCCAGAGCCAGCAACAGCAGGCCAGCGACGACGGCGCGTGCTACAGCTGGGCCAAGCAGCAGACCGGCGTGGATCCGGCACAGGCCGCCAACGCCCCGCCGCCGGCCCAGGCGCAGAGCGGCCAGCGCGTGCGGGGTGCCGCGGGCGGCGCCGCGGCCGGTGCCGTGGTGGGCGCGATGGCAGGCGATGCCGGCAAGGGTGCGGCGGTCGGCGCTGCAGCGGGTACGGTGGGGGGCGGCGTGGCGCACCGGCAGTCGCGCCGCCAGGCGAACGCGGCCAACCAGCAGGCGGCGGCCAATACCAGCCAGGCGATGGGCTCGTACTACCAGGCCTGGGGCGCCTGCATGCAGGGGCGCGGCTACAGCGTCAAATAAGACAAGGGGCAGCCTGGCGCAGGCTCAGGCAGCCCACCGGTCACACGCCTTGCGCACCGTTTCACGCTGGCTGCGCGCATCGGCATCGACCTGGCGCAGCCACTCGGCGTCGCCGTCGCGGCGCTCGGCCAGCGCGCGGATATTGGCCAGCGCCTCCAGCGAGCCGAGTGCCTCGGCGTGCGGCACCAGCGCGTCGCAGATCGACAGGATGTGGTCGGCGATCGGCATGCGCGTCAGTTCGTTGGGATGCACGTACTCCCCCTCCAGCCCGAAACGGCAGGCCTGGAAGCGGTTGAAGGTGTACACCAGGTAATCGTCTTCCTGCGGCATGAAGGGGCGCGACAGCAGCAGGTAGCGCGCCAGCATCTGGATATAGGCGGCGATATCGCAGGCGCGCTGCACCGTCAGCGGCGTGTCCATCACGCGGACCTCGATGGTGCCGAACTCCGGCTTGGGCCGGATATCCCAGTAGAAGTCCTTCATGCTCTCGATCACGCCGGTATTGCGCATCTTCTCGAAATACGCGGTGAAGGCGTCCCACGTCAGCAGGAACGGCGCCCGCCCGCTCATCGGGAAGGCCGCGACCGAATTCAGCCGCGCCGAGGCAAAGCCGGTATCCACGCCCTGCACATAGGGCGAGGATGCCGCCAGCGCCACAAAGTGCGGCACATAGCGGCCGATGGCATGCAGCAGGAACAGCGATTCGTCGGCGCTGGGGCAGCCGATATGCACGTGCTGGCCGAACACGGTGAACTGCTTGGCCAGGTAGCCGTACAGCTCTGAGATGTACTGGTAGCGCGGCGAATCCGAGATGGTGCGGTCGGCCCACTGCTGGAACGGGTGGGTGCCGCCGCCGGCAATGCCCAGGTTCAGCGAGCGCGAGGCCGCCACCATCAGGTCGCGCATCACGGTCAGCTCTTCCAGCGCCTGCTGGTAGCTGTGGCAGATCCCGGTGCTGATCTCGATCATCGACGGGCTGATCTCCGGCTTGATGTCGCCGGCATGCTCGGCGCCCTTGAGCGCGCGCAGCAGGTCGGGCGCGAACGGGGCCAGGTCATAGTCATGCCGGTTGACCAGCTGCAGCTCCAGCTCCACGCCGAAGGTCAGCGCCTCTGAGTGCTTGAACGTTTCGAGCGACATCAGCGCCCTCCTCCATTGGCCCGGATGTCGACGCGGACTTCGCCTGCGTAGCGCAGCGCCCAGGCCGCGATCACCGGACCGAAAAGTTGTTCGATGGCCAGCGCACACAGGATGATGGCCGCCAGCGGCTGGCCGGTACCGGGGTAGAGCCGCGCCACGTCATGCATCAGCAGGTAGGCCAGGCCCGACATCGGCGCCAGCGCCAGCCCCAGCGCCATGCACTGGCGCAGGCTCAGGCCCGAGAACGAGCCCAGCGACACCACGCCGGCCAGCTTGGCCACATGGCGCAGCGCCACCAGCGCGATGGCGTAGACGCCGCCCACGGCCCAGTCCTGTGCCGTCAGCGGCAGGCCCAGCGACACCACCATCACGATGATCAGCAGGCTGCCGGCGCTGCCGAAATGCGGCGGCCACACATGCGGCTGGTTGTCCTGGTGCTTGAACACGACACCGGCCAGCATCAGCGTCAGCGGCATCGACAATTTTAGTACCCGCGTCAGCGCCAGCGTGAACAGCACCAGGCCCACCAGCACCAGGAAGCTGTAGTGGTCGTCGGCCGACATGCGGTCATAGATGGCATGGCCGAGCTTGCCCACCACCCACGCCAGCAGGCACGAGCCCACCAGCAGGTACAGCGGATGCAGCAGCGCCGCGCCCAGGTTGCCGTATTCCGAATGCAGCCAGCCGGTGGCGACCTGCACGATGGCGGCGGCGTAGATGCTGTTGAGCGCGGCCATCGCCATCAGGCGCTCGGTGACCTGGCCGTCGGCGCGCAACTCATTCTTGAGCTGCAGCACGATGGTGGGCGAGGTGCTGACCGCGATGCCGCCGGCCAGGATCGCCACGCCGGGCGAGGCGCCGATCCATTGCAGCACCGCCGCCACCAGGCCCCAGGTCAGCAGGCTTTCAAAGGCACTGGTCAGCAGCAGCCAGCGGTTGGCACGCAGCCAGGTCAGCGAGAGGCGATGCCCGAGTTCGAACAAGGCCAGCGCCAGCGCCATATCGATCAGGATACGGGTCTGGTTGATCATGTTCTCGTCGACGATGCCGCGCCCCAGCATGCCGGCGCAAAGCCCCGCCGCGGCATACCCGACGATGCGCGGGCAGCGCAGCCAGCGCCGGCTCAGTTCACCGGCCAGGCCGGCGCCGACCAGCGCCAGCCCGACCCAGAACAGGCCGCCGGGCGCGAGCGGGAGGCTTGGAAAAAGTTGGCTCAGTCCATTCATGGCGACATGGTAATGTAAGCACTTCACAATCCATGTCAGTGATTGTCCGACACCGCACAAAACACGCGCACAACTTCTGTCATCTGCTCGTAAAAAACGCCATCTCCAGATGGCGTTTTTTACATCCCTTACATGTTCAGACCGTTCGCCGGACCGGAGCGACGTTTCAGACGCCCCAGACTTTCCACATCGGCCGGGTTGCCTTGAGCGCGGCCTCCACCTGCGCGCACAAAGTGCGCGTCGAGCCCTGCGCGGCCCCGCGGGCACGGGCCTTTTCGAAATACCCCAGCGCGGTTTCACGCTGGTCCAGGCCAAGCGCCGACTGCACCGCGCGCAGGTACACCTCTGCATCCCAGTCGTCACGCACGGCGAAGGCGGCGACAAAGTCAGCCAGCGCGGCATCGTGGCGCCGCGCTGCGTGGTGGACCAGCCCGCGCTGCACGCGCGGGCCGGCCTGGTCCAGCGGATCGCCCTCGGTCAGCGCCACGGCCTGTTCGAACAGCGGCAGCGCGCGCTCGGGCTCGCCCGCGTCGCGCCAGACCTGGCCGAAGCGGCTGTACAGCCAGGCGTCCTCGACCAGCAGCGCGCGGCGCTGCTGGGCCTCGATCTCGGCCAGGGCATCGGTGCGGTCGTGCTCGTCCATGCCGGCCACCTGCGCCTGCAGCAGCGCGGCAAAGTGCGCGCGCGCATGCGCCATCGGGTGCGCGGCCTCGCTGCGGGCTTCCACCGGCAGCGCGTCCAGCCGGGCATCCATATGCATCATCGCTGCACGGGCGGCCTCGGTCGGCTCGGCGCCGCCCATGGCCTTCCAGGCCGCGATCATGCGGCTGAAGGCCCAGGTCACGTCGGCCGGGTTGCGCTCCAGCGGGTAGCGGTTGAGCACCTCGCCGGCCAGCTCGGCCACTTTCTGGTGCTGGCCGGCGTCGGCGTGGCAGTCGAGCAGGTCGATCCAGTGATCGATGAACTCGCTGGCGGCCATGCCCTGCTGGTGCAGCGCGATGCGCGCGTCCACGTGCGCGGCGTCGGCCGGCAGGCTGCGCGACAGCAGCCGGCACAGCAGCGAATAGACATGCGGGTCGGCATTGCCGCCGTGCGCCGCGGCATCGCCCTGGCCGGTGGCGAAATACTGGTCGAAGCGCGCCACGCCGGCACGGCCGGCCTGCACCAGCACCGGCCGCAGCGCGGCCTCGGCGGCCGGCACCTCGTCGATGAACTCGCCCAGCGCCATGGCGGCGCGGTAGTAGCCGGCACCGTCGTCGGACTGGTCGGTCAGCGTGAAGCGCAGCCACGGCTCGCGATCGGCCGGCTGGGTGCTGTCGGCGCGCTGCGCCAGCTGGTGGCGCCAGGCCAGTTCGCGTACCTGGCTCTGCGGGTCGGGCACCTGGCGCAGGTAGACCGCCAGGTCGTCCAGTGCCCCCTGGACGTCGCCCACGCCGTGGCGCAGCGGTGCACGCAGGCGGCGCGCCTCGGGGTGGTCAGGGTGCTCGGCCAGCACACGGGCGGCCTGGTCGGCGGCCACGGCGTCACCGGCTGCGGGATCGAGCTCCAGCAGATGCGGGTTGTCCAGGGCCACGCGGCCCAGGCAGACGCGCATCAGGGGCTCCACCGGCACGCCAGCGGCCTCGGCCCGGGCGATGTAGTCCGTCACCAGCGGTGCGATGTCATCTGCGCCCAGGTCGGGATTGCGGACCATCAGGTCATGCCAGTAGCGTGCCGCGGCGGCCATGTCGCCCATGCGCAGGGCGGCCAGGCCGGCGTGGAAATGCGCGGCCCATTCGCCCGTCAGCAGGCCGCTGCGCTGCGCGGCCTCATGCAGCCACGGGCGCGCCTCGGCATCGCGGCCCAGGCTCATGAGCATGGCGCCGTAGCGGTGCGCGATCACCCCGCGCGAGGCCCGGCGGTGCGGCGGCTGCAGCGGCAGCGTGTCAAGCCGCGCCAGCGCCTCGTCCAGCACCGCCAGCGCGGCGTTGGCGTCACCGTTGTCAAAGTGCAGCCGCGCCCGCAGCGTGACGAAATCAACCACCTCGGGGCGGGCCTGCGACAGCTGGTCGGCAATCTGCAGGGCTTCGGTGAAGCGCCCCTGGTTGGCTAGCCCGATGGCGTGGTCGTAGCTGGCTTCCTGCTCGGACACGTACTGCTCCTATGGATTGAAAAAATGTGCGAGTGCGGGATTATGCGCCAATGGGGGAGATACGGAATTGTTTGGGAGGCTTGCCGCCAAGCGCCCAAAAGAAAAAACGCCACCCAAAGGCAGCGTTCTCCCATAGCCAAAACCAGCCAGCAGCTTACTTCCCGCCAACCGTCTCCAGCACCGTCCACTTGCCGCCAACCACCTTATAGACAGTGATACCACCATCCTTCAGGTCGCCGCGCGCGTCATACGCCAGCGTCTTGGTGGTCACGCCCTGCATATTGGTAGCAGCCAGCACCGGCAGGTAGCGCGCCGGGTCGGTCGAGCCGGCCTTGACCATGGCCGACATCATCGCGGTGGCGCCATCGTAGGCGTACGGCGAGTAGGTCTGCACCTTCGAGCCAAAGCGCTTCTCGTACTTCTTCTCATACGTGGAGCCGCCAGGCATCTGGTCCAGCGGCAGGCCGGCCAGCGACACCACGGTGCCTTCGGCGGCCGGGCCGGCGAGCTTCAGGAAGTTGTCGGTCTTGGACATTTCGCCCGACACCAGCGGGGCCTTCATGCCAAGTTCCTTGACCTGCTTGGCCATCGGCGCGGACTGGGTCTCGGCGCCGCCGTAGAAGATGATGTCCGGGTTGCTGCGCTTGATGTTGGTCAGCACGGCCTTGAAGTCCACCGCCTTGTCGTTGGTGAACTCGCGGCGCACGATCTTGCCGCCGGCAGCCTTGGCGGCCTTCTCGAACTCGTCGGCCAGGCCCTGGCCGTAGGCGGTGCGGTCATCGACGATGGCGATGTTCTTCGCGCCCAGCTTCTTCACCACGAAGGCGCCGATCACCGAACCCTGCTGGGTGTCGGAGGTCATCATGCGGAAGGTGGTCTTGAAGCCTTGCTTGGTGTATTCCGGCGCGGTCGCCATGGCGATCTGCGGAATGCCGGCGCGGTTGTAGACCATCGACGCCGGGATGGTGGTGCCCGAGTTGAAGTGGCCAAGCATGCCCTGGATGCCGTTATCCACCAGCTTCTGCGCCACCACCGAGCCAGTCTTCGGATCGGCCTGGTCGTCTTCGGAGACCAGCACGAACTTGACTTCCTTGCCGCCGATCTTGGGCTTGGTGGCGTTCATGTCCTCGATCGCGAGGACGATGCCGTTCTGCATGTCCTTGCCGTACTGCGCCTGGCCGCCGGTCATCGGGCCGGCAAAGCCCAGCTTGATTTCCTGGGCCTGCGCGAACGCGGCGGAGGCGGCGGTCAGGCCAGCCAGGGTCAGGGCAACGGTCATTGCCGTCTTGTGGAATGTCGAGCTCATCAGATCTCCTTGGGTCCCAAATGGTGCCGATGTGGTGCCGTTGCCGGCAGTTATAGCGGTGCAGCCTGGCAGTGCCGCACCTTGCTTCAATACGCAACGGGGCGGGATCGCCGCCACCGCTGCGTGCTTCGACATGACGAGGTCCGAGGGTTGCCTCAGCCGATCGTCATCAAACTGGCATTGCCGCCCGCGGCTGCAGTGTTGACCGAAAGCGAGCGCTCGATCAACAGACGGTCGAGCGCGATATTCGGTTCACCTTGCGCCAGGCCCTGCACGCCGATGATCGGACCGGGGCGCACCGCCACCTGCTCGCACACCGTGCGCAGCTGGTCGGAATCTCCGTGGTGCAGCACCGCATCGATAGCGATGTCCGCCGCGGTCCAGTCGGCCACCATGCGGACGCGCGATTGTACGCCCTTAGGCAGGCGCGCAAACAGCCCCCGGCTGACAGGGTTTTCCGGCCATACGGCGTCTGCGCCGACGGTCAGCACGGCGCCCAGCTGCAGCGCCAGGTCGGCCTCCTGCGTGGCCAGGCACAACACGTGCTCGCGCGGCAGCAGGGTGTAAGTGTTGCGCTCGCCGGTGGGGCCGGGCAGCGTCACGGTCAGGCCCGAGGGCGAGGCCTCGGCCAGGCGCTCGCAGGCGGCGGCTGCCGCCGGCAGCTCGGCACTGGCCCAGGCCTGGAAGGCCGCTGCGGCCTCGTCGCGCAGCGTGGCCGCCTCGGCGCCGCCGCCTGCTTCCGATGCGCGCACGCTGCGTACCACCGCATCCTGCGGGCAGACCGACAGCAGGCGGTGCAGGTACAGCGGGCCGCCCGCCTTCGGGCCGGTGCCCGACAGGCCTTCGCCGCCAAAGGGCTGCACGCCCACCACGGCGCCGACGATATTGCGGTTGACATACAGGTTGCCCACATGGGCACGGCTGACAATGTGCGAGATGGTCTCGTCGATGCGGGTATGGATGCCCAGCGTCAGGCCATAGCCGGTGGCGTTGATCTGGCTGACCATGGTGTCCAGCGCCGCGCGCGGGAAGCGCACCACGTGCAGCACCGGGCCGAACACCTCGCGCTTGAGTTCCTCGATGCTGTCCAGTTCGATCAGCGTCGGCGGCACGAAGGTGCCGTTGCGGCAGCTGGCGCCCTGCGCGGCGTTGGGGTCGGCCTGGTGGACACGGCGGCCCTTGGCGCGCATGGCATCGACATGGCGCACGATATTGCCGCGCGCTTCGTCGTCGATCACCGGGCCGACGTCGGTCGAGAGCCGGTCCGGGTTGGCCATGTTCAGTTCCTGCATGGCGCCCTTGAGCATTTCCAGCACGCGGTCGGCGACGTCTTCCTGCAGGCACAGCACGCGCAGCGCCGAGCAGCGCTGGCCGGCCGAATCGAAAGCGGAGCTGAGGACATCGCCCACCACCTGTTCAGCCAGCGCCGACGAGTCGACGATCATCGCGTTCTGTCCGCCGGTCTCCGCGATCAGCGGGATCGGGCGGCCGGCGGCGTCGAGGCGGCCGGCGACGTTGCGCTGCAGGATGCGCGCGACTTCGGTCGAGCCGGTGAACATCACCCCCTTGACGCGGGCATCGCCGACCAGCGCGGCGCCCACGGTCTCGCCGCGGCCCGGCAGCAGCTGCACCGCGCCGGCCGGAACGCCGGCTTCGCGCAGCAGGCGCACGGCGGCGGCGGCGATCAGCGGGGTCTGCTCGGCGGGCTTGGCCAGCACCGGGTTGCCGGCGGCCAGCGCCGCGGCCACCTGGCCGGTGAAGATCGCCAGCGGGAAGTTCCACGGGCTGATGCAGACCACCGGGCCCAGCGGGCGGTGGGTCTCGTTGTCGAAGCTGCGGCGCACCTCGGCGGCGTAGTAGCGCAGGAAGTCCACGGCTTCGCGCACTTCGGCGATGGCGTTGGAGAAAGTCTTGCCGGCCTCGCGCATGATGATGCCCATCAGCGACTGCATCTGGGCTTCCATCAGGTCGGCGGCGCGCTCCAGCGCGGCCGCGCGCACGTCCGGCGGCGTCGCCTGCCAGATCGGCGCAGCGTTGATGGCGGCCTGCAGCGCGGCGTCGACCTCGGCCTGGCCGGCCTCGGTGACATGGCCCACCACATCGCGGTGGTCGGCCGGGTTCAGCACCGGCGTGGTGATGGCGTCGGCTGCGCGCGGTACCTCGGCGCCGAGCAGCGGCTCGGCCACGAAGCGCTCGCTGGTGCCTGCCAGCAGCGCCGACGACAGCGACGCCAGGCGATGCTCGTTCGCGAGATCGATGCCGGCCGAATTGGGGCGGCTCTTGCCGTACAGCGTGCGCGGCGACGGGATGCGCGGGTGCGGCAGGCCCAGCACGCCTTCTTCGCGGTGCATGGCCTCGACCACGGCGACCGGGTCGGCCACCAGCTCGTCCAGCGAGATGGTGTCGTCGGCGATGCGGTTCACGAACGAGGTATTGGCGCCGTTCTCCAGCAGGCGGCGCACCAGGTAGGCCAGCAGCGTTTCATGCGTGCCGACCGGCGCGTAGATGCGGCACGGGCGGTTGAACTTGCCGTCCGCGGTGGCGCCAACCACCTGGTCGTACAGCGGCTCGCCCATGCCGTGCAGGCACTGGAACTCATACTGGCCGGGATAGTAGCTGTGGCCGGCGATCTGGTAGATGGCCGACAGCGTATGCGCATTGTGCGTGGCGAACTGCGGGTAGATCGCGTCCGGCACCGACAGCAGCTTGCGCGCGCAGGCGATGTACGACACGTCGGTGTAGACCTTGCGCGTGTAGACCGGGTAGCCCTCCAGCCCGTCGACCTGGGCGCGCTTGATCTCGCTGTCCCAGTAGGCGCCCTTGACCAGGCGGATCATCAGGCGGTGGCGGCTGCGGCGGGCCAGGTCGATCAGGTAGTCGATCACGAACGGGCAGCGCTTCTGGTAGCCCTGCACCACGAAGCCGATGCCGTTCCAGCCGGCCAGCTCGGGCTCGAAGCACAGACGCTCCAGCAGGTCCAGCGAGATCTCCAGGCGGTCGGCTTCCTCGGCGTCGATATTGATGCCGATGTCGTACTGGCGTGCCAGCAGCGTCAGCGACTTCAGGCGCTCGTACAGCTCGCCCACCACGCGCTCATGCTGCGCGCGGCTGTAGCGCGGGTGCAGCGCCGACAGCTTGATCGAGATGCCCGGGCCCTCATAGATGCCGCGCCCGCGCGAGGCCTGGCCGATGGCATGGATGGCCTGCTCGTACGAGGCCAGGTAGCGCTGCGCGTCGGCCTCGGTCATGGCGGCCTCGCCCAGCATGTCGTAGGAGTAGCGGAAGCCTTCGGCCTCGTACTTGCGCGCGTTGGCCAGCGCCTCGGAAATGGTCTCGCCGGTGACGAACTGCTCGCCCATCAGGCGCATCGCCATGTCCACGCCTTTGCGGATCAGCGGCTCACCGCCCTTGCCGATGATGCGCGTGAGCGCCTTGGTCAGGCCCGATTCAGTATGGGTGGCGACCAGCTTGCCGGTCAGCAGCAGGCCCCAGGTGGCGGCGTTGACGAACAGCGACGGGCTCTGGCCCAGGTGCGACTGCCAGTTGGCGCCGCTGATCTTGTCGCGGATCAGCGCGTCGCGGGTGGCCTTGTCGGGGATGCGCAGCAGGGCCTCGGCCAGGCACATCAGCGCCACGCCCTCCTGCGACGACAGCGAGAATTCCTGGATCAGGCCCTGCACCAGGCCCTCGCGGCCGCTGCCGACCTTCTGCTCGCGCAGCCGCGTGGCCAGGGTCTTGGCCATCTTGATGGCGGCCTCGCCTTGCTGCTGCGGCAGGCGCGCCTGCTCCAGCAGCACCGGTACGCAATCGGCTTCCGGGCGGCGATAGGCAGAGGTAATGGCAGCACGCAGCACCGATTGCGGCTGGATGCTTTGGGCGAACTCCAGGAATGGCTGCGGCGCATCGCCATGGACCAGCTCGGCTCCGTCGGCGCCATCCGCGTCGGCGCTACCGGCGGCGCCGGTCTCGTGCGGCAGGTGGCCGCGCTCGATCTGCTCGAGGTAGGTGAAGATAGCCTGCTTGATCAGCCAGTGCGGCGTGCGGTCGATGGATTGGGCAACGCGCTTGAGGCGGTCGCGCGAGGCGTCGTCGAGCTTGACGCCGAGAGTGGTGGTGGCCATGCGGGCATTTCTCCGAAAGACTGGAGCCGCCGCCGGTGCTACCTCGTCCATGCCGGCAGGCACGGGCGCGCGACCGGCCGCAGCCTGTGAGCTGGCGCGATCTTACTCCCGAAAATCACCAAGGTGCAACCAAGTGCAACCCTATCGAAAACCCTAATATCAGGGTTGCACCTTTCACTGCCACGCCAGCTGGCTCAGATCCGCAACGGATCGATCTCAAGCTGCCAGCGCACCCCTTTTGCCTCCGTCCCCACATCTGCGAAAGTCTGCACCCACTCAGCCACAAAGCGTTGCAGCACCGGCCGCGAGGTGGCCTCAACCAGCATCTGCGCACGCTCCCGGTTGAAGATGCGCACCATCGACATCGGCACCGGATCGTGCAGTTGCACCTCGGCCGCCAGCTCGCAGGTTTTAGCATGCCGGCGCGCCACTTCCAGGAACCGCAGCGCGCGCTCCAGTTGGCCGTGGTCGGCAGTTACCAGCACCTGGTAGCAGAACGGGGGCAACCCGGCCTGGCGCCGCTCGCGCAACTGGCTGGCCGCGAATCCATCATAGTCGTGGCGCGTCAGCGCCTGCAATGCCGGGGTGTCCGGGTAGCGCGTCTGGATCAGCACCTCGCCGGGCAGGCCGGCCCGCCCTGCCCGGCCGGCGACCTGCATCAGCGAGGCGAACAGGTGCTCGGCGGCGCGGAAGTCGTGGCTGAACATGGCCGCGTCCGGATGGACGATGCCGACCAGGGTCACGCGCTGGAAGTCGTGCCCCTTGGCCACCATCTGCGTGCCCACCAGGATGTCGACTTCACCGGCATGGACCTCGTCGAACATGGCCTGCGCGCTGCCCTTGCGGCGCGTGGAATCTGCGTCGATGCGGGCGATGCGGGCCTGCGGGAAGCGGGTCGCCAATGCCTCTTCGATACGCTGCGTGCCGCGCCCCAGCGGCGCGATGTCGACGTTGCCGCAGTCCGGGCAGTGGTGCGGCACCGGCGCCTCCAGGCCACAGTGGTGGCAGCGCAGGCGCCGCTCGGGGCGGTGCAGCACCAGGTAGGCCGAGCAGCGCGCGCAGCCCGACAGCCAGCCGCAGCTGTCACAGGCAACCACCGGCGCGTAGCCGCGGCGGTTCAGGAACAGCAGGCTCTGCTCGCCGCGCGCCAGGCGCGCGTCGATGGCTTCCAGCAGCGGCACCGACAAGCCTTCGAACAGCGCGCGCTGGCGCTGGCGCTCGTGGTTCAGGTCGACCAGGCGCACCGTCGGCAGGGTCGCTTCGGCCTGGGCGCGCTCGCGCAGCACCAGCTTGCGGTAAGTGCCCTGCCCGGCCCGCCACCAGGTCTCCATCGACGGCGTGGCCGAACCCAGCACCACGGCAATGCCGCGCTGCTTGGCGCGCCACACCGCCAGGTCGCGCGCGGAGTAGCGCAGCCCTTCCTGCTGCTTGTAGGAAGTGTCGTGTTCCTCGTCGACCACGATCAGCGCCAGCGCCGGCAGCGAGGCCATCACCGCCATGCGCGTGCCCAGCACGATGCGGGCCTCGCCGCGGTGCGCGGCCAGCCACTGCAGGCTGCGCTCCTGGTCAGCCAGGCCGCTGTGCAGCACCGCCAGCGGCAGGTGCGGGAAGCGTGCGGCGATGCGGGCCTGCAGTTGCGGGGTCAGGTTGATTTCAGGCACAAGCATCAGCACCTGGGCCTGGGGATCGCGTTCGAGCAGCGCCTGCATCGCATGCAGGTAGACCTCGGTCTTGCCGCTGCCGGTCACCCCGTGCAGCAGGAACGGCGCGAAGCCCTCGGCCTCGGCAATCGCCTGCACCGCGGCGCGCTGCTCGTCGTGGAGCGGCGGCGCGGCCGATGGCGGCTGTGCGGGGTCGGTCGGCAGCAGGGGGCGCGCGGTGCGGCTGGCCTCGACCCAGCCGGCGGCCTGCCATTCGGCCAGCCGGGCAGGTGCCGCCGCGCACAGCACGCGGGCGTCGGCCAGCGTCAGCGGCTCGGCCGCGGCGGCGCGCTCGGCCAGCGCCTGCACCAGCGCGCGCACGCTGCGTGCGCGTGGCGGCACGGCAGCCAGCAAGGCCTCTGCATGCCCGGGCAGCAGGCGGTATTCGTCGGTGCGGGCACGCTGGGCCAGGCCTGGCCAGCCCTCGGGCTCGCGCAAGGCCGGCGGCAAGGCCGGCAGCATCACTTCGCCCAGGCGGCGCTGGTAGTAGCGCGCGGCAAAGGCGGCCAACCCGATCCAGTCGGGCTGCAGCGGCGGCAGCCAGTCCAGGCGCTGCGCCACCGGGCGCAGCCGGTCGGCGGGCACATCGGAGCTGTCGGCGTACGCCACCGCCACGCCGACCATGCTGCGGCGGCCGAACGGCACCACCACCAGGTCACCCGGGGCGACCTCTGGCCTGGCGAGATAGTCGAAGCAGTCGTCGGCGGGGGTGTCCAGCGCGACCCTTATGACTGGCTGCGCGGCGGCTGACGGCATCACGGCGCCCATCGCCGTGCTGCCCCCGACCAGCGGAAGCGCGCCGCTAGCTGGCGCCATGCGGCCCTTCCTGGTGCACCGCCTTTGCGCAACCTTTGTGCAACGGGCGCCTGGCGCAATAAGAGTGGAAATCTAGTGTGCGGCGCAACATCAACTTAAAGTAAAACTTCAAATGTGGCCCTAAGTCGATGATAGATGACTGGTTTTCCACTAATTCCACCGCCCCTGTGGATAACTTTGTTGAAAAGTCGCACTGGCTGGCCGGGAAGCCCCGCGAAACAAGGGATCCACCGGCATCGGGCCTTCCTTTGCAATTCTTCCAAATCCTTAAAAATCAAGGGCTTGCAAACATCCCCCGGATAGGTTAGGGAATAACCCTGTCCCGCACTGCGGCAAACCTATCGGTGTGCATAAGTCAAGTACCGCCAGTCAAGTCCGAGCACCTTTTTGGCGAATGCTGGCGAAAAAGTTAACTTGACAGGGTCCGGCGGCGCGGCTCCCGCAGCACTGGGTACGGCGGCGCGCCGGTGCGCTGCAGCGCAGGGCACCGCAGCAGCAGCCAGACCGGCCGCATACTGTCATCGTCACTTCTGCTCGGCGCGCAGCTTGCGGCTGTGGCGATGCACTTCCTCCACCAGCACCGAGACGTTCTCCGGCGGCGTGAACTGCGAGATGCCGTGGCCCAGGTTGAACACGTGGCCATCACTGCCCCCGGCGGCGGCATAGCTGTCCAGCACGCCGCGCACCTGCTCGCGGATCGCGGCCTCAGGGGCGAACAGCACGGTCGGGTCGATATTGCCCTGCAGCGCCACGCGCCCGCCGGTGCGACGGCGCGCTTCGGCCAGGTTGACGGTCCAGTCCAGCCCGATCGCGTCGGCGCCGGTGTCAGCCAGCGCCTCGAGCCACAGGCCGCCGCCCTTGGTAAAGACGATCGCGGGCACCTGCTGCCCATCGTGCTCGCGCTTCAGGCCGGCC
The DNA here is from genome assembly GCF_058787075.1 of Cupriavidus sp. FW305-46. Classification (NCBI taxonomy): domain Bacteria; kingdom Pseudomonadati; phylum Pseudomonadota; class Betaproteobacteria; order Burkholderiales; family Burkholderiaceae; genus Cupriavidus; species Cupriavidus sp. FW305-46. The sequence continues at coordinate 29,503 of NZ_JBYSZI010000038.1, read as the reverse complement.
AGCACCCGGCGCATATAGGCCAGCGAGAATGCCTGGTACATGCCGTCGGCAAGCGCCCCGCCCCAGGTGTCGAAAATCATCACGGCCTGCGCGCCGGCTTCGATCTGGGCATTCAGGTATGCCGTCACCGCCTGGGCGTTGATCTCGAGAATGCGGTGCATCAGGTCCGGGCGGCCGTACATCATCGCCTTGACCGTGCGGAAGTCGTCCGAGCCGCCGCCTTCGACCATGTAGCAGGCCAGCGTCCAGGGGCTGCCGGAGAAGCCGATCAGCGGCACGCGCTGGCGGCCGTCCTGGACCAGTGCGCGGCGGATCTCGCTTACCGCGTCAAAGACATACTGCAGCGACGCCATGTCCGGCACGGCCAGTTTCTGCACGTCGGCTTCGGTGCGCAGCGGATGGGCAAAGCGCGGGCCCTCGCCCTGCGCGAACGACAGGCCCAGGCCCATCGCGTCGGGCACGGTCAGGATGTCGGAAAAGAGAATCGCCGCGTCCAGCGGATAGCGGTCCAGCGGCTGCAGTGTCACTTCCGTGGCGTAGGCCGGGTTCTTGGCCAGCCCGAGGAAGCTGCCGGCGCGGGCGCGCGTGGCGTTGTACTCGGGCAGGTAGCGGCCCGCCTGGCGCATCAGCCACAGCGGCGTGTAGTCGGTCGGCTGGCGGCGCAGCGCGCGCAGGAAGGTATCGTTCTGCAGTGCGGTCATGGTCATCCTCGTAAGACCGCCATTCTAAGGGATGGCTGCGGCTGGATGCCGCTCAGACGTCGTCGATCATCCCGGCGAAGGCCGCTGCGGCACGCCGCATCCATTCGCGCGCGCGTTCGGCATCGGGCTGCAACCGTGCGAAGCCGTGGGTCATGCCACTGGCCTCGATGGTGACCACCGGGGCGTCGTGGCGCACCAGGAAGTCGGCATAGGCCAGGCCGTCGTCGCGCAGCACGTCGTGCGCGGCCACCATCAGCACGGTAGCGGGCGGGCGCACCGGCGGCGCGGCCATCAGGTGCACGCGGGGGTCGGGGTGGGCGGCGCCCTGCGCCAGGGCCTCGGCGCCGATGAACTGGGTCCAGAACCAGGCCATCTCATCACGCGTCAGGCCGGGACCGTCGGCAAAGGCGCGGTAGCTTTCGGTGCTGAGCACTGGTGCCGTCACCGGATAGACCAGCAGCTGCGCATCGACCTGCACCGCGCCGCCGCCGTTGAGCTGCTGCGCTGCCTGCGCCGCCAGGTGGCCGCCGGCGCTGTCGCCCGCCACGGCCAGGAAATCGGTCGCCAGCCCGAGTGCCTGGCGTTGGCCGGCGAACCACTGCACCGCCTCGGCAGCATCGTCGCAGGGAGCCGGGAACGCGTGCTCGGGAGCGAGGCGGTAGTCGACGCTGGCCACCGCGCAGCCCGTGTCGGCCGCGAGCAACGCTGCAACCGTATGGTGCGTCTGCGGCGAGCCAATCACCCAGCCGCCACCGTGGAAGTAGACCACCAGCCGCGGCGCGGTCTCGCCGGCCGGGCGGAACAGCCTGGCGTCCAGCGAGCGGCCGGGGAGTGCAAGCTCCAGGTCCTGCACTGTGATGCCTGGCGGATCCGGCAACAGCGACGCCGCCGCGATCTCGGCAAAACGGGCCCGCTGCGCGGGAATGTCGGCCGGCGCGGGCGCATTGGCGTAGCGCCCCGCCAGGCGGCGGTAATAGGCAAGCAGTTGCGGATCGATGGCCATGATTGGCGGCTGAAGGGAAAGCGAAAAGTAGAAGCGGCGCCTGACGGGAATCAGTCCAGCCCGAGCTGGCGCGTCAGCTCGACCTTGCTGCAGCAATCCTGCACCGCCAGCAGGCCGGCATCAGAAGCACGGCGCACGGCCTGGTCGTTGACGATGCCCAACTGCAGCCAGACCCCCTGCGCGCCAATGGCGATGGCCTCATCGACCACGCCCGGCGTTTCCTCGGCACGGCGGAAGATGTCGACCCACGCGATGGGGCTGCCTGCCGCCGTGGCCGCGTCGGCGGCTTCGCGCAGCGTGGCGTGGCAGGTCTCGCCCAGAATGCGCTCGCCGGCGTGGCGCGGATTGACCGGCACGATCCGGAAGCCGTGGTCCTGCAGGAATTCTGCAACCTCATGGCTTGGACGCTCCGGGCGGTCGGACAGGCCGACCACGGCCACGGTCTTCCTCGCCAGCATGGCTTGTATGGCTTGCTGCATTTCAGGACGCATTGCATCTCCGGGTGGACAAGGGCCCGCGGACATGCAAAAACGCAACGCGAAGGCCACAGGCGTCCTGAATCGTAACCGGAATTGTCACGCAGAGATTGGTGGGGGAACGAACACGGAAATCGTGGCGTTAAAGATAAGACAACGGCATGTTTTATCGGCTAACGTGACGTGAACGCGTGAAAATATGCCGAACACGCCAGATCCTGATGCGTCAAGCTTTCAACTTCTTGCAAAACGATACATTTTGTTACTGCCATGCCGGGGAGTTTCCCCCACAATACATTGACACACCCGGTGTCCGGCGTGTGGCGCCCCGGTAAATAAGGCTGTGCAGACTTAAAGGGGTGTGGTGAAGAAAGCCTTTTTAAAGCGTTTCTGGCAGTAACCCGATTTTCCGATCCAGCAGATCGCCGCTGGACCGGAGCACCAGGCAGACCTTTGCAGCGCGTGGCCTTTGCGGCCTCTGGTCGGATATTGGATATCCGTTGCGCCTTGATTGTCGACCTGGACCGAACCCGTTCCTTCGAATTGACCCCTCGAAGGGATTTTCCCGTCCGCGCGGAGCCTCCCCGGCCCGCGCGCTTTTTTTTGTCCAGGCGGGATAAAAGCATATCGCCACGCCAAAGAAAAAGGCAGCCGCATGGCTGCCTTTTTTCATTGTCGCGCCAGAAAAACAACAGCGCGACAAGCCACTAATTGCTTACTTCTTACGACGCAGGCGGGCGATGGCAGCCAGTTGGGCAGCCGCCACGGCGAGCTCGCTCTGAGCGCGTGCCAGATCCAGATCGCTGCTCTGGTTCTGCATCAGCTCTTCGGCAGCACGCTTGGCTTCCTGCGCCTTGGCTTCGTCCAGGTCGCCACCGCGGATAGCGGTGTCGGCCAGCACCGTGACGTGCTTGGGCTGGACTTCGAGAATGCCGCCGGCAACGAACACGAACTCTTCGCTGCCGTCTTCCTTCTCGATCCGCACCGCACCCGGCTGGATGCGCGTGATCAGCGGCGTGTGGCCCGGCAGAATGCCCAGCTCACCCGACTCGCCCGGCAGCGCAACGAACTTCGCCTGGCCGGAGAAGATCGACGCTTCCGCGCTGACGACGTCTACAAGAATGGTTGCCATATCAGATCCTTTCTCCAATCGCTTCGCTCAGACGGCCGGACGCGCAAGGCGGCCGGCCATCACTCCCACCGCCAGGCGGGAGTGACGAGCAAGGCTTACTGGAGCTTCTTGGCCTTTTCGAAGGCTTCGTCGATCGAGCCGACCATGTAGAACGCCTGCTCGGGCAGGTGATCGCACTCGCCGTCCACCAGCATCTTGAAGCCGCGGATGGTTTCCTTCAGCGGCACGTACTTGCCCGGCGAACCCGTGAACACTTCCGCCACGTGGAACGGCTGCGACAGGAAACGCTGGATCTTACGGGCGCGGTTCACGGCCAGCTTGTCTTCCGGCGACAGTTCGTCCATGCCCAGAATCGCGATGATGTCGCGCAGTTCCTTGTAGCGCTGCAGGGTCTGCTGAACACGGCGGGCCACTTCGTAGTGTTCCGTGCCGACGACCTGCGGGTCGAGCTGGCGCGAGGTCGAATCCAGCGGATCCACTGCCGGGTAGATACCCAGCGCAGCGATGTCACGCGACAGCACCACGGTCGAGTCCAGGTGCAGGAAGGTGGTTGCCGGCGACGGGTCGGTCAAGTCATCCGCAGGCACGTACACGGCCTGGATCGACGTGATCGAGCCGGTCTTGGTCGACGTGATACGTTCCTGCAGCTTGCCCATTTCTTCAGCCAGCGTCGGCTGGTAGCCCACGGCCGAAGGCATACGGCCCAGCAGTGCGGACACTTCGGTACCGGCCAGCGTGTAGCGGTAGATGTTGTCCACGAAGAACAGGATGTCACGGCCTTCGTCACGGAAGCGCTCGGCCATGGTCAGGCCGGTCAGCGCCACGCGCAGACGGTTGCCCGGCGGCTCGTTCATCTGGCCGAACACCATGGCCACCTTGTCGAGCACGTTCGAGTCCTTCATTTCGTGGTAGAAGTCGTTCCCTTCACGGGTACGCTCGCCCACGCCGGCGAACACCGACAGACCGCTGTGCTGCTTGGCGATGTTGTTGATGAGCTCCATCATGTTGACGGTCTTGCCCACGCCGGCGCCACCGAACAGGCCCACCTTGCCGCCCTTTGCGAACGGGCAGACCAGGTCAATCACCTTGATGCCGGTTTCCAGCAGGTCAACCGACGGCGACAGTTCGTCGAACTTCGGGGCCTTCTGGTGAATCGCGCGCAGCTCGTCCGAAGCGATCGGGCCGGCTTCGTCGATCGGGCGACCCAGCACGTCCATGATGCGGCCCAGCGTGCCGTGACCGACCGGCACCGAAATCGGGGCGCCGGTGCTCTTCACTTCCATGCCGCGGCGCAGACCGTCCGACGAGCCCAGGGCGATGGTACGCACCACGCCGTCACCGAGCTGTTGCTGGACTTCGAAGGTCAGGCCCTTTTCGGCGAACGAGGCGTCGCCGGAGTCTTCCAGCACGAGCGCGTCGTACACCTTCGGCATTGCGTCACGGGGGAACTCGATGTCCACCACGGCGCCAATACACTGCACAATATTTCCGATACTCATTTCGTATCTCCGATAGCTTGAATTCGTGACGCCTTAGACCGCAGCTGCGCCGCTGACGATTTCCGACAGTTCCTTGGTAATCGCGGCCTGACGGGTCTTGTTGTAGACCAGTTGCAGTTCGCCGATCACGTTCTTGGCGTTGTCGGACGCAGCCTTCATGGCCACCATGCGCGCCGATTGCTCGGACGCCATGTTCTCGGCCACGGCCTGGTACACCAGCGCCTCGACGTAGCGGACGAGCAGCTCTTCCACTACGGTCTGGGCGTCGGGCTCGTAGATGTAATCCCACGAGTAGGCGCGCTTCTCTTCTTCGGTCTGAACCAGCTTGTCGGCGGCGAGCGGCAGCAGCTGCTCGACCATCGGTTCCTGCTTCATCGTATTGATGAACTTGGTGTACGCCAGGTACACCGCGTCGACCTCACCATTGGTGAAGGCATCGAGCTGGACCTTGATCGCGCCGATCAGCTTTTCCAGATGCGGGGTGTCACCGAGGTGCACCACGTGCGAGATCACCTTGGCACCGACGCGGCCCAGGAACTGCATGCCCTTGGTGCCGATGGCGGTGGCTTGCACGTCCACGCCGCGGCCCTGCAGGGTCTTCAGTTCATTGGTGACGGCACGCAACACGTTCGTGTTCAGGCCGCCGCACAGCCCCTTGTCGGTCGTGACCACGATCATGCCGACGCGCTTGACTTCGCGTTCCTGCATGAACGGGTGCTTGAACTCGGGGTTGGCCGTAGCCAGGTGCGCGGCAATGTTGCGCACCTTCTCGGCGTAGGGACGGGCACTGCGCATCCGCTCCTGCGCCTTGCGCATCTTGGACGCGGCGACCATCTCCATCGCCTTGGTGATCTTGCGCGTGTTCTGCACGCTCTTGATCTTGGTTCGAATCTCTTTCGTTCCGGCCATATCTTCCTCTCCATCCGAACCAGCGCCGCGCCGGCGTGAGCCAGGCGCGGCGGCGGTGTCGTGGAATCACGCGGTTAGAACGCGGCGGACTTCTTGAAATCCTCGACAGCGGCACGCAGGGCGGCTTCATCTTCCTTCGAGAGCTGCTTGGTCTCTTCGATGCGGTTGATGAGATCTGCGTACTTGGTCTTCAGATGGTCGTGCAGGCCCTTCTCGAACGGCAGAATGTCCTTCACTTCCACGTTGTCGAGGAAGCCGTTGTTGGCGGCGAACAGCGACGCGGCCAGCTGCCACACTTGCAGCGGCTGGTATTGCGGCTGCTTGAGCAGTTCGGTCACGCGGCGGCCGCGCTCGAGCTGCTTGCGGGTGGCATCGTCCAGGTCCGAGGCGAACTGCGCGAACGCAGCCAGCTCACGATACTGGGCCAGGTCGGTACGGATACCGCCGGACAGGTTCTTCACCACCTTGGTCTGGGCTGCACCACCGACACGCGACACCGAGATACCGGCATTGATAGCGGGGCGGATACCAGCGTTGAACAGGTCGGTTTCCAGGAAGATCTGGCCGTCCGTGATCGAGATCACGTTGGTCGGCACGAACGCGGACACGTCGCCGGCCTGCGTTTCGATCACCGGCAGCGCGGTCAGCGAACCGGTCTTGCCCTTGACGGCGCCGTTGGTGAACTTCTCGACGTAGTCGGCGTTCACGCGGGCAGCACGCTCCAGCAGGCGCGAGTGCAGGTAGAACACGTCGCCCGGGTAGGCTTCGCGGCCCGGCGGGCGGCGCAGCAGCAGCGACACCTGGCGGTAGGCCCAGGCTTGCTTGGTCAGGTCGTCATAGACGATCAGCGCGTCTTCGCCGCGGTCGCGGAAGTACTCGCCCATGGTGCAGCCGGCGTACGGTGCCAGGTACTGCATGGCGGCCGAGTCCGAAGCGGCGGCGGCCACGACGACGGTGTATTCCATCGCGCCGTGCTCTTCCAGCTTGCGCACCACGTTGGCGATCGTCGAAGCCTTCTGGCCGACTGCCACGTACACGCAGAAGACGCCCTTGCCCTTCTGGTTGATGATGGCGTCGACAGCGACAGCGGTCTTGCCGGTCTGGCGGTCGCCAATGATCAGCTCACGCTGGCCACGGCCGATCGGCACCATCGCGTCGATCGACTTCAGGCCGGTCTGCACCGGCTGGCTCACCGACTGACGCGCGATCACGCCCGGGGCGACCTTCTCGATCACGTCCGTTTCCTTGGCGTTGATCGGGCCCTTGCCGTCGATCGGCTGGCCCAGCGTGTTGACCACGCGGCCCAGCAGTTCCTTGCCCACCGGCACTTCCAGAATGCGGCCGGTGCACTTCACCGTGTCGCCTTCGGAAATATGTTCGTACTCACCCAGCACCACGGCGCCGACCGAGTCGCGCTCGAGGTTCAGCGCGAGGCCGAAGGTGTTGCCGGGAAATTCCAGCATCTCGCCCTGCATCACGCCGGACAGGCCATGCACGCGGCAGATGCCATCGGTCACGGAGATCACCGTGCCGGTATTGCGCACTTCAGCTTCAGCGCCAAGGCCCGAGATGCGGGACTTGATCAGCTCGCTGATTTCTGAGGGGTTCAGTTGCATCACAATGCTCCTAATTCTTCAATCCGTCGGCCGGTGCGGTCAGGCGGTCAGCGTGGCTTGCATGGCAGCCAGGCGCGAACGCACGGAGGTGTCGAGCACTTCGTCGCCGACCTTGACGCTCACGCCGCCGATCAGGGACGGGTCCACCGCCACCTGCGCGTACAGCTTGCGGCCGAACTTGCGTTCGAGTGCAGCGACCAGGTCGTTCAACTGCGAACCTTCCAGCGGGAATGCGCTGGTGATCTCGACATCCGACGACCCTTCGCGGGCGTTCTTGAGCACATGGAACTGCTCGGCGATTTCCGGCATCACCGTCAGGCGGCCGTTATCCACCAGCAGCTTGACGAAGCGGCGAGCCTCGTCATTCAGCGGGGACTTCAGCACCGACAGGAACAGTTCGGCCAGCTTGTCGCCGGGAACGTTCGGATCGCCGGCTACCGCCTTCATGTCGGGATTGGCAGCAACCTGCCCCATCTCCGACACCAGCTCGGACCATGCACCCAGGTTGCCTGCGCTCGATTCACTGGCGACGCGGAACAGCGCCTCAGCGTAGGGACGGGCAATGGTTGCGGTTTCAGCCATGATTAGAGCTCAGCCTTGAGTTGATTGAGCAGGTCGGTGTGGACCTGCGCGTTCACTTCACGCTTGAGGATCTGCTCGGCACCCTTGACGGCCAGCACGGCAACCTGGTCACGCAGTGCTTCGCGTGCGCGGGTAACCTGCTGTTCTGCTTCGGCCTTGGCCTGGGCAATGATGCGTGCGGCTTCTGCCTGGGCGTTTTGCTTGATCTCGTCTGCCGTCAGCTGGGCGCGCTTCTCGGCGTCAGCGACGCGTTGTGCACCCTCGGTGCGGGCTTCGGCCATAGCCTGGTCCACACGCTTGTTGGCGAGTTCGAGCTCGGCCTTGCCCTTCTCGGCAGCGGCGAGGCCATCGGCGATCTTCTTTGCGCGTTCGTCGAGCGCCTTCACCAGCGGCGGCCAAATGAATTTGGCAACAACCCACCACAGGATGAAGAACACGACCATCTGCGCAAAAAACGTTGCGTTCAGATTCATGGTGTGTTCCTTTCGGTAATCAAACTACAGATAAATGCACAAAAGGCGGCCAGGCTGGTGGCCCGCGCCGCCCGTCAGCATCATGCAGACCGAAAAGAATTACTTGATGACAGCCAGCAGCGGGTTGGCGAAGGCGAACAGCATTGCAACGCCCACGCCGATCAGGAATGCCGCGTCGATCAGGCCAGCCAGCAGGAACATCTTGGTTTGCAGCGGGTTCATCAGCTCGGGCTGACGTGCGCAGGCTTCGATGTACTTGCCACCCATCAGGGCGATACCCAGGCAGGCGCCGATAGCGCCCAGGCCGATGATGATGCCGATACCGATGGCGGTCAGACCCTGGATGTTGGCGAGAAATTCTTGCATGACGACTCCTTTAATTTAGAGAGACTTAGAACCAAAAAACCAAAAAACCAAAAACCGAAAATCAGTGGTGATCGTGAGCCTGGCCGATGTACACCAGCGTCAGCATCATGAAGATGAAGGCCTGGAGCAGGACGATCAGGATGTGGAAGATCGCCCATACCGCGCCGGCCAGCACGTGGCCGACAAAGCCCAGCGCGGACAGGTCGGCGCCGAACGTCCAGATCGAACCCAGCAGCGCGATCAGCAGGAACACGAGTTCGCCGGCGTACATGTTGCCGAACAATCGCATGCCGAGCGAAACGGCCTTGGCCAGGAATTCGATCAGGTTCAGGACCAGGTTGAACGGGGCCAGGTACCACTTGGCGCCGAACGGGGCCGAGAACAGTTCGTGCATGAAGCCGCCCGTGCCCTTGATCTTGAAGCTGTAGTAGATCATCAGCACCAGCACCGAGCACGACATGCCCAGCGTGCCGTTCAGGTCGGCCGTGGCCACTGCGCGGTGGTGGGGGATGTGCAGGTGGAAGATGCCGAGGACTTGATTCAGGCCATTGACCCAGTCCACCGGGATCAGGTCGATCGCGTTCATCATGGTGATCCAGCAGAACACCATCAGCGCCAGCGGCGCGATCCACGAACGGTCGCCGTGGATGATGCCCTTGGCCTGGTCGTCGACCATCTCGACGATCATCTCGACGAAGGCCTGGAAGCGGCCCGGCACGCCGGCGGTGACGCGGCGCGCGGCAGCGTACAGGAACAGCACGGCGATGGCGCCGCACAGCACGGACCAGAACACCGTGTCGTAGTTGAGCACGGAGAAATCGACCACCGACGCTTGCTTGCCGCCGACCGAGTTCAAGTTCTGCAAGTGTTCGGCGATATAGCCGGAGGGTGTCAGCGCGTGTTCGGCGCCTTGGGTAGCATCAGACATGTCGATACGAACGGTATATTGCGAAATCTTCGGGCCGCGCGCCGCCACTGTCTGGCCAACGCCCGGTACGCAACTTGCATTGCCTTCGGCAGATTCGCCGGTCACCGCAATGCAAGCGGGGTCCAACCTTGGCCGTGTCCGGTGTCACCACTGTGAAACCGGCACGGCAAATCTTGATATTCCGTCTTGGTGCCCCACTTCCGGATGAAGCACCGTCTTCGAGCGGCTGGCCTAGCGGATCACCAGAGCCACCACCAAATATGTCTTTAGCGCCAGCAGGAACGTGACCAGCATCGGCACCCAACGCAGATCCCGGTACAGCACCACCACCAGCACCAGCAGAGCTGCCGTGCCAAAGACCTTGATCGCCTCGCCCAGGACCAGTCCGCCGACCGAAGCCCGGTCGCGCGCCAGCCACAGGCGGAACGCGAAGAACCCGCTCGGCACGAAGCACACCATGCCGCCGAACAGCGCCGACCAGCCATACGGGCCGGCCTCGTTCGCGAACAGCGCCCAGCACAGCGCCGACAGCAGGGTGACCATCACCTGCGCCAGGACAACCTTGCCCGGGGTCATGCGCGAAGGGCGCAACGCGCGCTCACCAAACAGCGTCACCGCCTCGGCGTGCGACAGCGGATCGACAGCCTCTTCCTCACGGTCTGCGCCTTCTTTCCAGTCGTCCCAGTCATCTTCCTGACGGGACCCGGCGCCTCGCTGCTGACGGTCTTGAACCACTACTGCTCGCCTTATTCCAGGCCGGAACTTTTCGGCCCGACCAGAATTCAAACCGCACGATTTTAAGGGGAACTACTGATTCGCGTCAATCTGCTTACATTTAGCTTGCAGCGCGTTGCGCACAACGGTTGCCATCACGAAGCCATGATGGCTTCACAAAAATTGCGCAGCAATAATGTTTGACGTAATTGGATTGCGCAGCGAACCCTGCGCATGATGAGGGATTACCGGGTACGCCGTACGTATACCGGTCCCGGGAGCGGACACTGCAGCGTACACGCAACAGTCATCGCCGCAATGGCCGTTAATCGCACCGAATTGCGCACGCGAAGTTACGCGCGCCTTGGCATCCTGCCTCAGGCGACCTTCTGCTTTTCAGTCGATTCGCGCAGCCGCACGAGCACGCCTTCAAGCGCGTCGTTGTCGCTGAAGTGGATGGTGAGCTGGCCCTTGCCGCGCGCGCCCAGCTTGATCTGCACATCGAGGCCCAGCGCATCGGACAGTTCTTCTTCCAGCCGTGCCACGTCGCGCACGTTGTTGGCGCCCTTCTGCTTGAGCGACTTCAGGTCGAACGGCTTGAGCGTGGACGCCACCAGCTTTTCGGTCTCGCGCACCGACAGCCGCTTGTTCACGATCTGGTTGGCCAGCGTGATCTGGTTGGCGCCGTCCACCGCCAGCAGCGCGCGCGCGTGGCCCATGTCGAGGTCGCCCGCCATCAGCATGGTCTGCACCGGCGCGGCCAGGTTCAGCAGGCGCAGCAGGTTCGACACCGCGCTGCGCGAACGGCCGACCGACTCGGCCGCCTGCTCATGCGTGAAACTGAACTCGCGGATCAGCCGCATGATGCCCTGCGCTTCTTCCAGCGGATTCAGGTCTTCGCGCTGGATGTTCTCGATCAGCGCCATCGCGGCCGCGGCTTCATCGGCCACGTCCTTCACCAGCACCGGCACCTTGTCCAGGCCCGCGAGCTTGGATGCGCGGAAGCGCCGCTCGCCCGCGATGATTTCATAGCGGTCCGGCTCGGCCACGCGGCGCACCAGGATCGGCTGCATCAGGCCCTGCGCGCGGATGCTGGCGGCCAGTTCCTGCAGCGCGCCTTCATCCATGCGCGTGCGCGGCTGGTACTTGCCCGGCTGCAACTGGTTCAGGCGCAGCACGGTGGGCGCACCCTCCTGCTTCACCGATTCAACGATTTCGGCCGGCCCGCCCAGCAACGCTTCAAGGCCGCGGCCCAGGCCCTTTTTCTTTGCAGTGCTCATGCTTGCCCTCTCCTTCAGCCCAGCTGCCTGACGCGCGCGATCATCTCGGCGCCGAAATCCAGGTACGCCTTGGCGCCCTTCGATGACGGATCGAACGCGACGCCCGGCATGCCATAGGACGGTGCCTCGGCCAGCCGCACATTGCGCGGGATCAGGGTCTTGAAGACCTTTTCACCGAAGTGCGATTCCAGCTGCGCCGACACCTGCTGCTGCAGCGTGACGCGCGGATCGAACATGACGCGCAGCAGGCCGATCACCTGCAGGTCGCGGTTCAGGTTGGCATGCACCTGCTTGATGGTGTTGACCAGGTCCGACAGCCCTTCCAGCGCGAAATACTCGCACTGCATCGGCACGATCACGCCATGCGCGGCGCACAGGCCGTTCAGCGTCAGCAGCGACAGCGACGGCGGGCAGTCGATCAGCACGAAGTCATATTCGTCATTGACCTCTGCGATGGCCTGCCTGAGGCGGCGCTCGCGCTGGTCCAGCTCGACCAGTTCCACTTCCGCGCCGGCCAGTTCGCGGTTGGCGGGCAGCACATCGTACCTGCCGGTCTCGGAACGCTGGCGCGCCTGCTTGATGCTGGCCAGGCCGACCAGCACCTGGTACACGCTGTGCTCCAGCGCCTGCTTGTCAATGCCCGAACCCATCGAGGCATTGCCCTGCGGGTCCAGGTCGACCAGCAGCACGCGCTGGTCCTGCGCGGCCAGGCCGGCGGCGAGGTTCACCGTGGTGGTGGTCTTGCCTACCCCGCCCTTCTGGTTTGCGATCACGAATACCTTGGCCATAAGCTACTGAGGCTCCTGCTTCAATTCATCCGGCCAGCGCGGGGCTGGCAGTTCGCGGCGCTGCACGCAGCGCCGCGGCGTACGTCATGCGTGGGCGCTTGCGCGCCGCGACAGCACCACCAGGTGGCGCTCGGCATCCAGCCCGGGCACGGTGATGCGGGGCACCGCATCGACCTGCCATTGCGCCATCAGCCCGGCAGCTTCCATGCGGTCCAGCTCGGCCTGTGGATAAAGCCCCTTCATGGCGATCAGCTTGCCGTGCGGTGCAAGGAGCTGGCCCGACAGGTTCACGAAATCAGTCAGTTCCGCAAACGCGCGCGAGGTGATCACAGCAAAGCCGCTGGCATCGTCGAGCTTCTCCACCGGCCCCCAATGCGCCGCGGCATTGGAAAGCCCGAGTTGCGCACGGCACTGGGTCAGGAAGGCGGTCTTCTTCTGCACGATGTCCACCATCAGCACCGACACGTCGGGACAGGCGATGGCCAGCGGCAGGCCGGGCATGCCGCCGCCCGAGCCCACGTCCAATACCCTGCCCCGCGCCGGCGTGCCTACCTCTGCGGCGCGCGCGGCTTTGGCCAGTGCCGGCACAGCGGCGAGCGAGTCCAGCATGTGATGCGTAAGCATCTCATCGGGGTGGCGGATTGCGGTCAGGTTGTAGACGCCGTTCCACTTGCGCAGCAGCGCCAGGTAGGCAAACAAGGTGTCGATCCGGGCCGGCGCCAGCGCCAGCCCGATCTCGGCCAGACCGGCTTCAAGGCGACGACGCTGCGTGGCGTCGTCGGTCATGGTGTGTCGCGGACCGGGCACTCAGGCAGCCTCTTCAGAGTTGCCGGAAGGCGCGGCCGACTCAGCGCGCGTGCGCCCCAGCCCCTTCTTCTTCAGGTGCACCAGCAGCAGCGAGATCGCGGCCGGCGTCACGCCGGAAATGCGCGAGGCCTGGCCCAGCGTTTCCGGACGATGCTGGTTCAGCTTCTGGCTGACCTCGAAGCCCAGGCCACGCACTTCGGTGTAGTCCAGCCCTTCCGGCAGGCGCGTCGACTCGTTGGCTTCCAGCTTGTCGACCTCCGCCGCCTGGCGGGCGATATAGCCGTGGTACTTGATGCCGATCTCGATCTGCTCGCGGATCTGCTCTGCCAGCATCGGCTCGGCGTCCAACGGCGTTTCCGGGGCATGGCGGCCACCCTGCAGCGCCATCAGTGCTTCATAGCGGACTTCTGGCCGGCGCAGCAGGTCGGCCAGGCTGTATTCGCGCTCGATCGGCTTGCCCAGCAGCGGCACGGCGTCTTCGACCGGAAGCATGGCCGGGTTCACCCATGTGCTCTTCAGGCGCTCTGTTTCACGTGAAACAGCGTCGCGCTTGCGGTTGAAGGCATCCCAGCGTGCATCGTCGACCACGCCCAGTTCACGGCCGACCTCGGTCAGGCGCATATCGGCGTTGTCTTCCCGCAGGCTCAGGCGGAATTCCGCGCGGCTGGTGAACATGCGGTACGGCTCGGTCACACCGCGGGTAATCAGGTCGTCGACCAGCACACCGAGGTAGGCCTGGTCTCGGCGCGGCGTCCACGCATCGCGTTCGCGCACATAGCAGCCAGCGTTGATGCCGGCCAGCAGGCCCTGCGCGGCAGCCTCTTCATAGCCGGTGGTGCCGTTGATCTGGCCCGCAAAGAACAGGCCGCAGATGGCCTTGCTCTCCAGCGATGCCTTCAGCCCGCGCGGATCGAAGTAGTCATACTCGATCGCATAGCCGGGGCGCAGGATATGCGCGTTCTCCATGCCGCGGATCGAATGCACCAGCTCCAGCTGCACGTCGAATGGCAGGCTGGTCGAGATCCCGTTGGGATAGAACTCGTTGGTGGTCAGGCCTTCGGGCTCCAGGAAGATCTGGTGGCTTTCCTTGCTGGCAAAGCGATGGATCTTGTCCTCGATGCTGGGGCAGTAGCGCGGCCCTACCCCTTCGATCACGCCGGTGTACATCGGCGAGCGGTCCAGCCCGCCACGGATGATGTCGTGGGTGCGGCTGTTGGTATGGGTGATCCAGCACGGCAGCTGTTGCGGGTGCTGCTCCGGACGGCCCAGGAAGGAGAACACCGGTACCGGGTCCAGGTCGCCGGGCTGCTCCTCCATCACCGAGAAGTCGATGGTGCGGCCGTCGATGCGTGGCGGCGTGCCGGTCTTCAGGCGGCCTTGCGGCAGCTTCAGGTCCTTCAGGCGCGCCGACAGCGACACCGCTGCCGGGTCGCCGGCGCGGCCGCCGGTGTAGTTGTCCAGCCCGACGTGGATCTTGCCGTCCAGGAAGGTGCCGGCAGTCAGCACCACCGCGCGGGCGCGGAAGGCGATGCCCACCTGCGTCATGGCGCCGACGACGCGGTCGCCCTCCACCATCAGGTCGTCTACGGCCTGCTGGAACAGCATCAGGTTCGGCTGGTTCTCCAGTCTTGTACGGATGGCCTTACGGTACAGCACGCGGTCCGCCTGGGCGCGCGTTGCGCGCACCGCCGGGCCCTTGCTGGAGTTGAGGATGCGGAACTGGATGCCGGACTCGTCCGTGGCGGCGGCCATGGCACCACCCATGGCGTCCACTTCCTTGACCAGGTGCCCCTTGCCGATGCCCCCGATGGACGGGTTGCAGCTCATCTGACCCAGCGTCTCGATGTTGTGAGTCAGCAGCAGCGTCTGGCAGCCCATACGGGCCGCGGCGAGTGCAGCTTCAGTGCCGGCATGACCACCGCCGACGACGATGACATCGAATTCTTTTGGGTAAAGCATGGTACACCTCCTCCGGGAGGCTGGCGGGAAAATACGGGAATGCGAAATTATAGCGGCAATCGACTAGCCGCTTTCCGGCGGTAACCATGTTTCACGTGAAACATGGCGTTGGCGATACCCGGCGAGTCGCTCGAAAGCGACGTTATGTTCCACGTGAAACAAAAAGGCCGAGCACATGGCCCGGCCGGATGTTTCACGTGGAACAAGCGTCTCAGAGCTGCGCGCGGATATACCCCGCAACCTGCCCGGTCAGCTTGCCAAGATTGCGCTGCAAGGTGGCGAACCCGGCATTGCGCTCGCGGCTCACCTCGTCCATATACAGCGGCCGCCGGATCTCGATCTGCAGGCTATTGCGCCGCTCGGCCGGCCGGCCGATCTGCGCGATCAGCTGCACGCCCTTGTACGGGTCGTTGCGCGCCACCGTGTAACCCATGCCGCGCAGTTCCCTTGCGACCAGGTCGACCAGCCCCGGCTCGCAGGTGGTGCCGTCCCGGTCGCCGAGCACAAAGTCCGCCAGCGGGTGCGGGCTAGCGATCTTGAGCCGCTCGTAGGCGTTATTGGGCATGGAGTGCAGGTTCAGGTGCCAGAGCGCGCCAAAGCGCTGGTGAGCACCCTCCACGGCCTCGGCCAACGCCGCATGGTACGGCCGGTAGTAGCGGTCGATACGGGCCTGCACTTCCGCCACGGACAGGCGGCGGTCATAGATCGGCGTGCTGGCGTCGACCCGGCTCCAGATCAGGCCGTAGCCCAGCTGCGTCTTCGGCCCCGGGGCCAGTGCCGTCGGCCAAGTGCCGTCGAGCTGGGCCGGATCGATGTCGTCGGGCATCCGGTTCGGGTCGATATAGACCCGCGGGAAGGTGGCCGCCAGCAGCGTACCGCCTGCTGCGGGCACGGCCTCCCACAGGGCATCGACGTGCGTGTCCTCCCCCCCGCGCAGACGCGCGGCAGGAATCGCCGCGCCGAAGTCGGCCGGGTACGCGGTGCCGCTGTGCGGCGAGTCACACACCAGCGGTAGCGCCTCCCCTTCCGGCAAGCGCACGATGACCGGCGGCAGTGCGGCGGCCAGGTGATTCGCTTCAGCCATGCGTCAGTCCAGTTGGATGTTGGCGGCCTTGGCGACGCGGGCATAGCGCGCAATGGCCTGCTGGATCTGGGCCTTGAACTGCTCCGGCGTGGTCGGCACCAACGTGCCGCCGGACTCCTCCACCTTGCGCTTGAATTCAGGGTTCTGCATGGCCTTGAGGATGGCCTGGTTCAGCCTTGCCACGATGGCGGGCGGCGTGCCCGCGGGCGCGACGATGCCGAACCAGCCGCCGTCGCCCATCTCCTTGTAGCCCAATTCCGCATAGGTGGGCACGTTTGGCAACTGCGGCGAGCGCGTGGCGCCCAGCACCGCCAGCGCGCGCAGGCGGCCCGACTTCACATGAGGCAGCGCCGAGGCCAGGTTGTCCGAGATCGCATTGACCTGCCCTGCCACCGCATCATTGAGCCCAAGGCCGGCACCCTTGTACGGCACGTGCAGCAACTCGATCTTCGCCAGCATCTGGAAGTTCTCAAGATTTACGTGGCCGAGGGTCCCTGTGCCCGGCGAGGCAACCGAATACTTGCCCGGATTGGCCTTGGCTAAGGCAATGAATTCCTGCATGGTTTTCGCCGGCACGCTCGGATGCACCGTGAATACGCTCGGCATCGACACCACGTTGGTGATCGGGGCAAAGTCCTTGATCGGGTCGTACTTGAGTTTCGGGAATACGGCGGGGTTGGAGCCGTGCGTGCTGACCGTGGCCATGCCGATGGTGTAGCCATCGGGCGCGGCGTTGGCCACCTGCTCCATGCCCAGCGAGCCGCCGGCGCCGCCCTTGTTCTCGACCACGATCGACTGGCCCAGCTCGCGGCCGGCAAACTCTGCCACCAGGCGCGCCGACAGGTCGGTGGAGCCGCCCGCAGCGAACGGCACGATCAGGCGGATCGGGCGCGTCGGGTAATTGGCTTGCGCGAACGCGTTGCCGGCAAAGGCCAGCGTGGCAGCGGCGGCGGTACCGGACAGCAGCAGCTGGCGGCGGGACATCCTGGCTCGGATCATGGGGTTTCTCCTGTTGGTTTTGTG
This sequence comes from Cupriavidus sp. FW305-46, assembly GCF_058787075.1. NCBI lineage: Bacteria > Pseudomonadati > Pseudomonadota > Betaproteobacteria > Burkholderiales > Burkholderiaceae > Cupriavidus > Cupriavidus sp. FW305-46. Next base: position 12,163 of record NZ_JBYSZI010000038.1, on the reverse strand, counting down.
CATGAACCGGACGAGTGTCAGCCGTTTACCGGGCGGGCACAAACGACTATATTGCACGTTTGCATTACCAAAGATCATCCTGCAGCGGTCGCTCCGGCAGCCGTCCCGCCCTTACTCCCCTCCCCCGCCATGCGGCTGCATTCCCCATCGATGTCCGAGTTGCACGCCTTTGCCACCGCGGCACGGCTGGGCAGCTTTACGCGTGCGGCGGACGAACTGTGCGTGACCCAGGGTGCCATCAGCCGTGCCATCGCGCGGCTGGAAGCGCATTTCGGGCAGCCGCTGCTACAGCGCAATGCCCACCGGCTGGTACTGACCGATGCCGGCCGGAAATTGCTTGAGGCCGTGGCCGAGCCGCTGGCCACGATCGAGCATGCCAGCGCCGCCCTGCGCGCCGGTGACCGCCGGCACCACCTGACGCTGTCCGTCGTGCCCACGCTGGCCAGCGTCTGGCTGGTGCCGCGCCTGCCGGACTTCCATCGCCGCCATCCGGAAATCCGGCTGGACTTCGTCCCGTACCAGCGCGACGAGGATCTCTCCGGCCCCTCCCCCGACGCCGCCATCCTGGCGGGTGAAGCCGGCAAGTGGCCCGGCCTGCAGGCCGACTATGTGGTGGGACGTGAAATGGTGCCGGTCTGCCATCCGGACCGCGCCCGGGCACGGCGCGAGGCCGGCCACTGGCAGTCTCCCGCGGAGCTGCTGGACGAGCCTCTGCTCTACCACACCACCGCGCCGGCGAACTGGCAAAACTGGCTGCAGGCCGCCGGCGTACCCAACGCTGCGCCAAGGTTATCCACAGCGTTCGACCAGGTCTCGATCCTGATCCAGGCGGTGCGCGCCGACATTGGCGTCGCCGTGCTGCAGCGCTGCCTGGTGCGCGACGAAATTGCCGCCGGACGCGTAACGGCGCCGTTTGACCTGCCAATTACGCTGCAACGGGGCTATTTCCTGTGTGCGCCGAAGGAACGGCGCGATCATCCGGCGCTGACATGCTTCCGTGATTGGCTGCTGGAGACCGCAGCGAAGGATACAGGCAGCGGCATCGACACTTTATTCACTGGATGAATTACAGAACAAAAATCCTGTAGAAATGCATTCATCCTGCAGATAAATTTCCTCAAATTATTATCTAGATAGATAGTATTTGGTAAATTTGATTACCAGAAATCGTTCCAATGGATATTGGCGTGCCTACATCAGCGCGCCGGTAGCGACATCAGTCCGAAGCGCCTCTGAATTGGGTTATCCCCAAAGTTATTCACACCACCAATAGAGAAGGGGCGGGCCTGCTTCCGCAGGCCCTCATTCCTCTGGCGAAAACCGGGCAGATCAAGCCGCCTTTTTTGCCAATCCAAGATAGGTTTCGATCACCTTCGGGTTCGCAGCCAGCTCGTCGGCCAGCCCTTCCATCGCCATATCGCCGGTTTCGATCACATAGCCGTAGTCCGCCACCTGCAACGCGGCGCGCGCGTTCTGCTCGATCAGCAGCGTAGCCACGCCGGTCTGGCGCAGGTTGCTGATGATGTGGAAGATCTCCTTTACGATCAGCGGCGCCAGGCCAAGGCTGGGCTCGTCCAGCATCAGCAACTGCGGCTTGGCCATCAGCGCGCGCCCCACCGCCAGCATCTGGCGCTCGCCCCCGGAGAGCGTGCCGGCGTCCTGGCGTGCGCGCTCGCGCAGGCGCGGGAACAGGTCATAGACCACGTCCATCTGGTCCAGGTAGTTCTTCTCGCCGGCGCGCTTGCGGCGGAAGGCGCCCAGCTGCAGGTTGTCCTCCACCGTCATCGACGCAAACAGCTCGCGCTTCTCCGGCACCAGGCACATGCCGCGCGCAACGCGCCCCTCCACCGGGATGCCGGCCATGTCGTGGCCGAGGTAGCTGACCGAGCCGCTCGACGACCCCGTCACCGGCAGCGCACCCATGATCGCATTGAGCATGGTCGACTTGCCGGCACCGTTGGGGCCGATCACCGTGACGATCTTGCCGGCCTCCACCTTCAGGTTGGCGCCGTGCACCGCTTCCACCTTGCCGTAGCGGACGTGGAGGTCCTTCACTTCGAGAATCAGGCTCATGTCCGGTCCTTACTCCACGCCACCCAGATAGGCTTCCAGCACCGCGGGGTTCTTCTGCACTTCCTCGGGCACGCCCTCGGCAATGCGCGTGCCGAATTCCATCACCACCAGCCGGTCGGTCAGGTTCATCACGAAATCCATGTCGTGCTCGACCAGCAGCACGCTCATGCCCTCACCCTTGAGCTTGCGTAGCAGTTCGGCCAGGGCCTGCTTCTCCTTGTAGCGCAGGCCCGCTGCCGGCTCGTCGAGCAACAGCAGCGCGGGGTCGCAGCAAAGCGCACGCGCGATTTCAAGAATCCGCTGCTGGCCCAGCGCGAGGCTGCCGGCTTCCATGTACATGCAATCGGCCAGGCCCACGCGTTCAAGCTGGCGCTTCGCTTCGAACAGCAGCTTCTCTTCCTCGGCCTTGTTCATGCGCAGGATCGCGGCAGAGACGCCGCCCTGGGCGCGGAAATCACCGCGCAGGTGCGCGCCGATGGCCACGTTCTCCAGCACCGTCATGGTCGGCAGCAGGTGCACGTGCTGGAAGGTGCGGCCGATGCCGCGCTTGACGATCTCGCGCGACGGCAGGCCCGAGATCACTTCACCGCGGTAACGCACCTCCCCGCGCGTGACCGGCAGCACGCCCGTCACCAGGTTGAAGGTGGTGGACTTGCCCGCGCCATTGGGACCGATCAGCCCGATGATCTCGCCCGCGCGCACGTGGAAGCTGACATCGTTCACCGCCACCAGCCCGCCGAACTCCTTGCGCGCAGCGCGCACATCCAGGATCAGGTCGCCGGCCTCAGGCTTCTGGCGCACGGCCAGGGCCTCGGCCTGCGCCGGCGCCAGCACCGGCGGCCCCGAAGGCACCAGACGCCGCAGGAACGGCCAGATGCCATCGCGCGCGTATTGCAGCAGCAATACCAGCAGCACGCCGAAGACGATGATCTCGAAGTTGCCGTTGGCACCGAGCAGCTTGGGCAGCACGCCCTGCAGCACATCCTTCAGGATGGTCAGGATGCCCGCGCCCAGCACCGCGCCCCACACATGGCCCACGCCGCCGACCACGGCCATGAACAGGTACTCGATGCCGTAGTTCAGGCCGAACGGCGTCGGGTTCACCGCGCGCTGCAGGTGCGCGTACAGGAAGCCCGACACGCACGCCAGGACCGCCGCCACCACGAAGATCACCACCTTCATCCACGCGGTGTTCACGCCCATGGCCTCGGCCATCACGCCGCCGCCCTTGAGCGCGCGGATGGCGCGGCCCGGGCGCGAGTTCAGCAGGTTCTGCATCGCCAGCACGGCCAGCAGCACCACCGCCCAGATCAGGTAGAACATCGAGCGGCCCGACTGCAGCTCGATGCCGAAGAACGACAGCACCGGGATCCCGTTCAGGCCGTCATACTTGCCCAGGAACTCCAGGTTGCCGAACAGGAAGAACAGCGACAGGCCCCAGGCAATGGTCGCCAGCGGCAGGTAGTGACCGGACATGCGCATCGTGATCAGCCCGATCACATAGGCCGATGCCATCGTGATCACCAGCCCCACCATCAGCCCGAACCAGGGCGACAGCCCGAACTGCGTGGTCAGGTAGGCCGTGCTGTACGCGCCCAGCCCCACGAACGCGGCCTGGCCGAACGAGGTCATGCCGCCCACCCCGGTCAGCAGCACCAGCCCGATCGCCACGATGCTGTACAGGCCGATGTAGTTGCCCAGCGTGATCCAGAACTCCGGCGTCGGCAGCGCCGGCAGCAACACCAGCACCACAATGAAAGCCAGCACCAGGACCCGGTTGCGGTTCAGCCGCGCACGGCTGCCTGCCTCGGCACTGGCCACCCGCGCCTGCTTGTCGGTCAGCATGGTCATGGCTTATTCCTCCTCCTCGACATGCTTGCTCGTCAGCGAGCGCCACAGCAGCACCGGAATGATCAGTGTGAAGACGATGACCTCCTTGAACGCGCTGGCCCAGAAGGACGAATAGGATTCAAGCAGGCCCACCAGCAGCGCACCGAGCGCCGCCACGGGGTAGCTCACCAGCCCGCCGACGATGGCGCCGACAAAGCCCTTCAGGCCCACCAGGAAGCCCGACTCGTAGTACACGGTGGTCAGCGGCGCGATCAGGATGCCGCACAGCGCGCCCATCGCCGCGGCCAGCGTGAACGACAGGCGCCCCGCCTGCGTGGTGCCGATGCCGACCAGGCGCGCGCCCAGCCGGTTCACCGCGGTCGCGCGCAGCGCCTTGCCCTGCAGCGTGCGCTCGAAATAGAAGTACAGCGCCCCGATCAGCAGCGCCGACACGCCCACGATCCACAGGCTCTGGCCCGAGATGCTGAGCGCGCCCACGTCGAAGCGCGCATCCGAGAACGCATTGGTGCGCGAGCCCTCCGCGCCGAACATCACCAGGCCCAGCCCCACCAGCGCAAAGTGCACGCCGACCGAGACGATCAGCAGCACCAGCGTGCTGGCCTCGGCCAGCGGCTGGTAGGCCAGCCGGTACAGCATCGGCCCCAGCGGGATGATGATCAGCAGCGTCAGCGCGATCTGCGCCAGCATCGGCAGCGGCTGCGCGCCATACTGCTGCGCCAGCCAGTGCACCGCGAGCGGGAACACCAGGTATTTGCCGGCCAGCACCGCCAGCCGCTGGCCCAGCGTGCGGCGCAACTCGGCGCTGCGCAGCACCGTGACGGTTTCATAGACGAAGGTCAGCGCCCCCATCGCCAGCAGCAGCCAGCTGGTCTGCGGCGCGTGACCGGCCTGCATCGCCGCCAGCGTCAGCGCGCCGTAGGCAACAAACTCCCCTTGCGGGATGAAGATGACCCGGGTCACCGAGAACACCAGCACCAGGGCCAGTGCCAGCAGCGCGTAGATCGCGCCCGAGGTGATGCCGTCCTGGGCCAGGATGGCAGCGATTGATAAGTCCATTGTCTCCCCGTCTTTTGGAAATACCTGCCTGCATCATATGGGGGCCGACAGGGTGCTGTGCGCTTTGGGATTTACGCAATAGTAAACGGATTGCCTAATGTAGAAATACAGGCAAGCCCTAACGAGTGGTCTGTATGGAGGCGTTTCGCATTGTTGCTATGCGGTTGGATGTCGCTCTCTTGGCAGGCGTGGCGCTTCGCGCAGCGCCCAATGACCGTCAGCGCATTTTGGGCCTGCGTAGCAGCCGTAGGCGTCCCCGCGATGCTGTCGGCAGCAGGCGGCCTACGCCCTGCATGGGGATCGTTCAATAGTGGGCTAACGCAGGCACTGGCACACACTCACGTGGCGTAGCAGGGTCGAACGGGCACCCACGCCCAAACGGCAAGCACCACCGCTCGAACCACCAACGCCGTGGAATTGATTGCAAGCCGCATAGGCGACGCGCTTTTTGGTTACTTTTTGTCGCTCGGACAAAAAGTGCCTCGCCGGCTACGCCGGCGAAACAGCAGCGCTTGGCAAGCGCGACACCCAACCGCATGGCGCCACGCCGCCCCCAACCTTCACTTAGTCAGCAACTTCCACTTCCCATCAACAATCTGCACCATCACCCGCGCCCGCTGATCAAAGCCAAGGTGGTCGGTAGCGCTCATGTTCATGATCCCATGCGAAACCGGCAGGTTCTTGGTCTGCTCCATCGCATCCCGCAGCGCCTTGCGAAATTCCTTGGTACCCGGCTGGCCCTTCTTCAGCGCCTCAGGGATGGCATGCTGCAGGATCAGCCCCGCATCCCAGGCATGACCGCCGAAGGTCGAGACCTGGCCGCCGAAGGCCTTCTCGTAAGAAGTCTTGTAGGACATGGCCGGCTTCTTCACCGGATTGCTGTCCGGCAATTGCTCAGCCACCAGCAGCGGCCCGGCCGGCAGGAACGTGCCTTCGCAATCCTTGCCGCACACGCGCAGGAAGTCGGCATTGGCCACGCCGTGGGTCTGGTAGATCTTGCCCTTGAAACCACGCTCCTTGAGCGTCTTGGCCGGCAGCGCCGCGGGCGTACCCGAGCCTGCGATCAGCACGGCGTCGGCATTGGCGCTCATCATCTTCAGCACCTGGCCGGTGACCGAGGTATCGGTACGGGCAAAGCGCTCGTTGGCGACCACCTTGATCTTGCGCAGCTCCGCCACCTTGGCGAACTCCTGCGCCCAGCTGTCGCCATAGGCATCCGCGAAGCCGATGAATGCCACCGTCTTCACGTTGTTGTTGGTCATGTGCTCGGCAATGGCGGTCGCCATGTGCGAGTCATTCTGCGGCGTCTTGAAGACCCAGGCGCGCTTGGCATCCATCGGCTCGATGATGCGCGCCGAGGCGGCCATGGTGATCATCGGCGTATCGTTCTCGGCCACCACGTCTACCATCGCCAGCGAGTTCGGCGTCACGGTGGAACCCACCACCACGTCGACCTTGTCTTCGCTGATCAGCTTGCGGGTGTTCTTGACCGCGGTGGTGGTGTCGGAGGCATCGTCCAGCACGATGTACTCGATCTTCTTGCCCGCGATTTCCTTGGGCATCAGCGTGAAGGTGTTCTTCTCCGGAATACCCAGCGATGCCGCCGGACCCGTGGCCGACACCGTCACCCCGACCTTGACCTGTGCCTGGGCTGCACCGGCAACCAGGCTCGCCGCAGCGATTGCCAGCAGGCTGGCGCGCTTGAAATCCATCTTGTCTCCTCGGTTCCTGAAACGGAAAGGCATCCGTCCGGCGTCCACCGGCGGATGCCCGTTTTTGTCGACCCCTCGGGTCTGACGCAGGCACATCGCCGGCACCTGCGCTACAGCCAGGAACGACGCCAGGCCGCTCCCCAGTTTCCCCGTCCGCACCACTCCCCCGGATCGGCGCGCTCCGGCCATTCACCGACCGCGCGGTCGGGAATTCGGATCGAGTCTAGCACAGCGACTTGGCGCGAAAAGGGAGGATTAACCCGCATCGCAAGCGCCGCCCGGCTTCGCCGTCAGCGCAGGAACGCGTCCCAGGCGGTCTTCAGGATCAGCGCGCTCACCACCACGATAAACACCTTGCGCACGAAGGCGCTGCCGTGGCGCAGGGCCAGCTTGCTGCCTACCTGGCTGCCGGCGATGTTGGCCACCGCCATCACCAGGCCCAGCTGCCACCAGATATGGCCCTTGCTGGCCAGCAACAGCAGCGCCGCCAGGTTGGTGGCAAGGTTGACCACCTTGGTCGAGGCCGCCGCGTGCAGGAAGTCATAGCCGAACACCCGCACGAACGCGATCATCAGGAAGCTGCCGGTGCCCGGACCGAACACGCCGTCATAGAAGCCGATGGCGGCGCCGGCCAGCAGCGCCGCGATGCGCTCGCGCGACCCCGACAGCGTCGGCGCGTGTTCCGTACCCAGGTCCTTCTTGGCCACGGTGTAGACCAGCAACACCACCAGCACGAACGGCAGCGCCTTGCGCAGCGGCTCGGCCGGAATCTTGGTCAGCGCCCAGGCACCGGCCATCGAGAAGATAAGGGCCGCCACCACCGCGGGCGCGGTCGCGCCCCAGTAGATGCGCACGCTGCGGCCGTAGCGCAGCGCCGCGTTGGCGGTGCCCGCGATCGAGCCCATCTTGTTGGTACCCAGCAGCGTGGCCGGCGCGACATTGGGATAGGCCGAGAACATCGCCGGGATTTGTACCAGGCCGCCGCCGCCGGCGACCGCGTCGATCAGGCCGGCAAGAAAGGCGGCAACCGCCAGGAATGCGAATTCCGTCATTGCAGGAAGCAGGGAAGCGAAAAGGAAAGGATCGGAGGAGATCGGTGCGGGCGGGCCGGCGCGCTGCCAGGCGGTATCAGTTCAGCCCAGCGCCTTGGCCGCAGGCACCAGGCTGCGGTGCCACATGCCGTTGCCATGCGGGCTGAAGCCCGGCGGCGCGCCGCCTTGCCCTGCCACCAGCCCCGGCGCCAGCAGCGCATGGCGGATACCGTGCGCGCGGCCCCAGTCGGCCAGCATGGCGCAGCAGGCCTCAAGGCAGGCGCGGCGGGCCCCGCCGTCCAGCCCGGGCCGTACCCACCACTCGATGCCGCAGGCAGCCAGCCCGACAAGCTCCAGGCTCGGGAGCAGCGCCACCGGCAGGCACGCCAGCAGATCGTGCGGTGCCTGCGCGTCGTTCACCAGGAGGCAGATGCCGCGCCCGGACTGGGCCAGCAGCTCGTCCAGCATCAGCCGGCGCGCGCGCGCGGCGGGCACCGGCAGTGGCTGCACCGTAGCCAGCCAGGCTTCCAGCGTCACTGCATCGGCGCCCAGCCCGAGGCGTACCAAGCCCTGCGGCGCAGGTGTGTCGGGAAGATCCGGAACGGCTGGGGAGTGGGGGGAATCAGGTGCGGCAGGCATGGCGGGCAATGAGAGCGCCCGCATTGTCGCATGTGGCGGGTAGCCAGGTGATGCCGGTGCAGCCTGGATGCCCCATGATGGGGCGAAAGCGCCACAGGAGCGATTGGGAGGCCCAAATGAAAAAAGCGTTGCCGAGGATCACCCGGCAACGCCCTTTATTTATAACGCTGCTACCCGACACCGGGTGCGCGCCTGTCGTCTCCTCGCTTCCGCCTCCATTTAACCTGCGAAAACCGTATATGGAATGTAACGAAGCGGTGCATCGAGGACAAGCTAGAAAAAACCCTAGCCCCAGAATCGGGCATGTCGACCCGCGGTCACTCGTGCCGGGTTACTCCCGCTTGCCCGAGTGGCCCCCGAAGCGCGCCAGCAGCTCGCCCATGATGCCACGGCGGAAAGTCAGCACGCAGATCACGAAGATCACGCCGGTCACCATCGTCACCGACTCGCCCAGCGTGCCGAACCAGGAGATGCCGGTGACCGACGCCAGGAAGTTGCCGATGTCGCCGAGCTTGTTCTCCAGCGCGACCACCACGAAGGCACCGACAATCGGGCCCGACAATGTGCCCAGGCCGCCGACCAGCGTCATCAGGATGACCGAGCCCGACATCGACCAGTGCACGTCGGTCAGCGTCCCGAAGCCCAGCACCAGCGCCTTGATCGAGCCGGCCAGCCCCGACAGCGCCGCCGACAGCACGAAGGCGGTCAGCTTGAAGCGGTCGACGTCATAGCCCAGCGAGACCGCGCGCGGCTCGTTCTCCTTGATCGCCTTCAGGATCTGGCCGAACGGCGAATGCACCGTGCGCACAATCAGCGCAAAGGCGGCCACAATGATCGCCAGCGCCACGTAGTACAGCGTCAGGTCGTCCGACAGCGGCAGCACCCCGAACAGCTTGCCGCGCGGGATGCCCTGCAAGCCGTCCTCGCCACCGGTGAACGGCGCCTGCAGGCAGATAAAGAACAGCATCTGCGCCAGCGCCAGCGTGATCATCGAGAAGTAGATGCCCTGCCGGCGGATGGCCAGCGAGCCCACCACGTAGCCGATCAGCGCGCCCGCACCGGTGCCCAGGATCAGGCCGATTTCCGGGGTCACGCCCCAGACCTTCATGGCATGGCCGGCGGCATAGCCAGCGCCGCCGAAGAAGGCCGCATGGCCGAACGACAGCAGCCCGGTATAGCCGATCAGCAGGTTGAAGGCGCACGCAAACAACGCGAAGCACAGCACCTTGAGCACGAACACCGGATACGCGCCGGCCAGCGGCGCGGCCACCAGTGCCAGCAGCAGCAATCCGTACAACAGTTTCTTCTGCACGCCTTGTCCCTTTCCTGCGTTGCCCGCGTTGGCCGCCACCGTGGATGGCGTCGATGATGTGGAGGGTACGCTCATCACTTCTCCTTCCCGAACAGCCCGGCCGGGCGCAGCAACAGCACGATCACCATGATGAAGAACACCACGGTCGACGATGCTTCAGGATAGAACACCTTGGTCAGGCCCTCGATCACGCCCAGCCCCAGGCCGGTCAGGATCGAACCCATGATCGAACCCATGCCGCCGATCACCACCACCGCGAACACGATGATGATCAGGTTCTGCCCCATCAGCGGCGAGATCTGGATCACCGGCGCGGCCAGCACCCCGGCAAACGCGGCCAGCGCCACGCCGAAGCCGTAGGTCAGCGTCACCATCAGCGGCACGTTGACGCCGAAGGCCTCGACCATCTTGGGGTTCTCGGTGCCGGCGCGCAGGTAGGCGCCCAGCTTGGTCTTCTCGATCACGTACCAGGTGGCAAAGCACACCACCAGCGACGCCACCACGACCCACGCGCGGTAGTTGGGCAGGATCATGAAGCCCAGGTCGGTCGCGCCCTGCAGCGCATCCGGCGTCGAGTACGGCAGCCCGGAGACGCCGTAGATCGAGCGGAAGATGCCCTCGATCACCAGCGTGATGCCCAGCGTCAGCAGCAGGCCGTAGATATGGTCAAGCTTGTAGATCCAGCGCAGCATGGTCTTCTCGATCACCACGCCCAGCGCGGCAACGACCAGCGGCGACAGCAGCAGCATGATCCAGTAGTTCAGCCCGGCGTACTCCATGCCCATCCAGGCCAGCACCGCACCGAGCATAAAGAGCGCGCCGTGCGCGAAATTGATGACGTTGAGCAGGCCGAAGATAACCGCCAGGCCCAGGCTCAGCATCGCATAGAAGGCGCCGTTGACCAGCCCCAGCAATAGCTGGGAAAGCATGGCCGGCAAGGGGATTCCGAAGATGTCCATCGCGGAGTGCCGTTGATACCGCCGTTGTATGACGGGGATTGCTGCGGTTGGTGCCAGGTAATGCGAACGCTGCGGCGAACACCGCAGCAAAGAACCGCGTCCGATGCCGGCGGCACGCAGGTGGCGCGCCGCCGGCGGATCTCACATCAGCTTACTTCTTCAGCATTGCGCACTTCGACTCGGCCACCGTGGTGAAGGCCTGGTCGCCCGGGATGGTCGCGACCACCTTCAGGTAGTCCCACGGCTTCTTCGACTCTGCCGCGGTCTTCACCTGCATCAGGTACATGTCGTGGATGCCACGACCGTCCTGGCGGATATAGCCCTTGGTGTAGAAGTCGTTGATCTTCATCTTCTTCAACTCGGCCATGACCTTGTCCGGATCGTCGGTCTTCGCTGCTTCCACCGCCTTCAGGTAGGTGCTGGCCGCCGAGTAGTCCGCCGCCTGCAGGCTGCTCGGCATCTTCTTCATCTTGCCGAAGAAGCGGTTGGCGAACTTGCGGGTGTCGTCGTTCATGTCCCAGTACCAGCTGTCGGTCATCAGCAGGCCTTCGGTGTTCTTCAGCCCGAGGCTGTGCACATCGTTGATGAACATCAGCAGGCCGGCGATCTTCATCGACTTGGTGATGCCGAATTCCTTGGCCGCCTTGATCGAGTTGATGGTGTCGCCGCCGGCGTTGGCCAGGCCCAGGATCTGCGCCTTGGACGACTGCGCCTGCAGCAGGAACGACGAGAAGTCCGATGCCGACAGCGGATGGCGCACCTGGCCCGCCACCGTGCCGCCGTTGGCCTTGACCACGGCCGCGGTGTCGCTTTCCAGAGAATGGCCGAAGGCGTAGTCGGCGGTCAGGAAGAACCACGACTTGCCGCCCTGCTTGACCACCGCGCTGCCGGTACCCTTGGCCAGCGCCACCGTGTCATAGGCGTAGTGCACCGTGTACGGCGAGCACTCTTCGTTGGTCAGGCGCGCGGTGCCGGCGCCGATGTTGATGTAGACGCGCTTCTTCTCCGAGGCCACCTTGTTCATGGCCAGCGCGGTGCCGGAGTTGGTGCCGCCCAGCAGCATGTCCAGGCCCTGCTGGTCCATCCATTCGCGTGCCTTCGAGGCGGCGATGTCGGCCTTGTTCTGGTGGTCGGCGGAGACGATCTCGATCGGCTTGCCCAGCACCTTGCCGCCGCGGTCCTCGACCGCCATCTTGATGGCTTCCAGGCCGCCGGGGCCGTCGATGTCGGCGTACAGGCCCGACATGTCGGTGATATAGCCGATCTTCACAGTGTCGCCGGACACCTGGGCAACGGCGCTGAAGGAAACCGCACCCATGGCAATGGCCGCCATCGCGGCCGCGAGCCGAGTCTTTTTCATGTCTATGTCTCCTGATTTGCGGCGGCGTGCGCGCCACCCGTTCCTGCCAAACATCAACCCATGATCCGTGCGGATCAGACCCCGAGCAGTTCGTGCAGCACCGGCATCTTGGCCTCCAGCTCATTGGCTGCGAAGCGTTCGACGATGCTGCCATGCTCCATCACGTAGAA